>NZ_JBFATL010000021.1:0-140282 GCF_040678315.1 Streptomyces sp. NPDC052721
ACGAGGGCCCGGGCCCGGCACGCCGAGAGCACGCACCTGACGCCGCGCGGCCCGCCCTCCGGGCGGACGACGGGAGTTTGACGACAGGACCTAGGTGTCGGACAGACCCTGGGCGGCCCGTACTTTCGCCGCGGCCTTTCTCGCCGCCACCAGGACCGGGTCCCACACCGGTGAGAACGGCGGGGCGTAGCCCAGGTCCAGGGCTGTCATCTGTTCCACCGTCATCTGCGCGGTGAGCGCCACCGCCGCGATGTCGACCCGTTTCGCCGCCCCCTCCCTGCCGACGATCTGCACGCCCAGCAACCGGCCCGTGCGGCACTCGGCGAGCATCTTGACCGTCATGGGGGCGGCACCGGGGTAGTAGCCGGCGCGGCTGGTCGACTCGATGGTGACCGTCTCGAAGCGCAGGCCTACCCGGCGGGCGTCCTTCTCCCGCAGGCCGGTGCGGGCGATCTCCAGGTCGCAGACCTTGCTGACCGCCGTACCCACGACACCGGGGAAGGTGGCGTAGCCGCCGCCGGCGTTGGTGCCGATGACCTGGCCGTGCTTGTTGGCGTGGGTGCCGAGCGGGACGTACTGATCCTGCCCGGAGACCAGGTTCAGCACCTCCACGCAGTCGCCGCCCGCCCAGATGTTCTCGTGGCCGCGCACCCGCATCGCGAGGTCGGTGAGCAGGCCGCCGTGGACGCCGAGCGGGAGGCCGGCCGCCCGGGCGAGCGCGGTCTCCGGGCGGACGCCGATGCCCAGGATCACCAGGTCCGCCGGGTACTCGGCGTGCTCGGTGGCCACCGCGCGCACCCGGCCGTCGTCCCCGGTGAGGACCTTGGTGACCTCCGCGTTGTTCACCATGGTGATGCCGAGGCCCTCCATGGCCCGGTGCACCATCCGGCCCATGTCCGGGTCGAGCGTCGACATGGGCTCCTTGCCGCGGTTGACGACCGTCACCTCGAAACCCCGGCTGATCAGCGCCTCGGCCATCTCGACGCCGATGTAGCCGGCCCCGACGACCACCGCCCTGCGCCCACGCGTGCGGGCCAGCGTGTCCAGCAGTGCCTGGCCGTCGTCCAGGGTCTGCACGCCGTGCACGCCGGGGGCGTCCACGCCGGGCAGGTCCGGGCGGACCGGGCGGGCGCCGGTGGCGATGACGAGCCGGTCGTACGGCGTCCAGGACTCGGCGCCGGAATCCACGTCACGCGCGCGTACCCGCTGTCCCGGCACGTCGATCTCCGTGACCTCCGCGCGCAGCCGCAGATCGATCCCGCGCGCCCGGTGCTCCTCGGGTGTCCGGGCGATGAGGCGGTCCCGCTCGGGGACCTCGCCGCCCACCCAGTACGGGATGCCGCACGCCGAGAAGGAGGTGAAGTGCCCGCGCTCGAAGGCCACGATCTCCAGCTCCTCGGGGCCCTTCAGCCGTCGCGCCTGCGACGCCGCGGACATGCCCGCGGCGTCGCCGCCGATCACGACCAGCCGTTCCCTGCCGTCGCCGCCCCGCCCACCGCTCATGCTCATGGGACCACGCTACGGGGCGCGGCTCCTTCCGTCCCGGCCGCCCTCCCCGGCTCCGTCCGGCTCAGTCACCCTCGCCCCGCTCGGCCGTCCGGGCGGAGTCCGGTGCCGGGCGGGCCGACGGCAGCGGGCCGAGCGCGGTCGTCGCGGGCGCGGGCTCGGCGCGCCGCGGCAGCCGGGGCCGTACGACCCGCAGCCACAGCAGCGCCAGCAGCGCGGCGAGGGCCACGAACGGCAGGGCGGCACCGAGCGCCAGCGCGATCCAGCGCAGCACGTCGACGAACACGTGCCAGCCGCCCGCCAGCGCGTCCGTGAAGCCCGGCGAGTCGTCCGCCTGCCGTACCGGGGTCTCGGACAGCGACAGGGTGATGGTGGCCAGACTCGTCCGGTCCTTCAGGGACGCCTGCCGGGCCAGCAGTGCCTCCAGATCGGCCTGGCGGCCGCTCAGCTCCCCCTCCAGGGCGACGACGTCGCTCAGCTTGGTCGCCCTGTCCATCAGCGCGCGGATCCTGGCCACGCTGGCCCGCTGCGACTTCACCCGGCTGTCCACGTCCACGACCTGGTCGGTGACGTCGACCGCCTTCGCCGTGCGGTCGACCACCCGGCCCGCGCCCTGGAGGCCGGTGAGGACCTCGTCGTACTTCTCGGAGGGCACGCGCAGCACGACCCGGGTCTGCTCGTGCCCGTCGGTGTCCCGGCTCGTCGTCTCGTTGCCGACGTAACCGCCCGCGTCCTCGGCGGTCGTCCGGGCCGCTTCCAGGGCCTTGGACACGTCCTTGACCTCGACGGTGAGGGACGCGGTGCGGATGATCGCGTCCGGGGTGAGCTTCGGTGTCCCGCGTGCGGCCCTGTCGTTGCCGGCCTTGCCGTCGGCCGTGCCGCCGGGGGCGCCGGCCGCCTCGGCCCTGCTGTCCGAGGCGGCCTTCGAGGAGCCGCCCGTGTCGTCGGCGCCGGCGCACCCGGCGAGCACGAGGGAGGCGGCGAGCAGGACCCCGGCCAGGGCCCGGCGGCGACGTGCGGTGTGTGGTGTGCGCATGGGCGGTACCCCCGAGGGCTGTGGGCTGTGACGGTCCTTCGACGGCCGGCCGGGCGGGGAACGTTCGACGGCGCCGGTTCCGATGCGGTCACGGTCCGGACTCGTCCCGGACACCGCCTCCCGGCGGGAGTGTCAGTGGGGTCTGAGAGAGTGGGGGCATGAGCACAACGGGTAGCGGCGCGCCGGGCGGGAGCCCGGGGCACGTCGTCGTCATCGGGGCCGGCATCGCCGGGCTGGCCGCCGCGCACCGGCTGCTGGGGCGCGGAGCGCGGGTGACCGTGCTGGAGGCCGGCGACCGGGTCGGCGGCAAGCTGCTGCCCGGCGAGATCGCCGGCGTGCGGGTCGACCTGGGCGCCGAGTCCATGCTCGCCCGCCGCCCCGAAGCGGTGGCCCTCGCGCGCGAGGCCGGACTGGGCGAGCTGCTCCAGCCGCCCGCCACCGCGACCGCCTCGATCTGGACCCGGGGCGCCCTGCGGCCCATGCCCAAGGGCCATGTGATGGGCGTGCCCGGTACCGCCGCCGCCCTCGCCGGCGTCCTCTCGGACGAGGGCCTGGCCCGCATCGAGCGCGACGCCGACCTGCCCCGCACCGACATCGGCGACGACGTGGCCGTGGGGGAGTACGTGGCGGCCCGGCTCGGCCGGGAGGTCGTCGACCGGCTCGTCGAACCCCTGCTCGGCGGGGTGTACGCGGGCGACGCCTACCGCATCTCGATGCGCTCCGCCGTCCCGCAGCTCTTCCTGGCCGCCCGCACCCACGCCTCCCTCACGGAGGGCGTCCGGGAGATCCAGGCCAAGGCCGCCGCACAACGGCAGACCGGGCCGGTCTTCATGGGCATCGCCGGCGGGGTCGGGCGGCTGCCGCTCGCCGTCGCCGACTCGGTGCGCGCGCGGGGCGGCGAGATCCTGACCGGCACGCCCGCGCGTGCACTGCGCCGGGAGGCGGCCGGCGGCTGGCGGATCACCGCCGGGGAGCGGGTGCTGCACGCCGACGCCGTGATCGTCGCCGTACCCGCCCCGGCCGCCGCCGCCCTGCTGCGCGCCGAGTCCCCGGGCGCCGCCGCCGAGCTGGCCGCCGTCGAGTACGCCTCGATGGCCCTGGTCACCCTCGCCTACCGGCGCGCGGACCTGAGCCTGCCCGAGGGCAGCGGCTTCCTGGTGCCGCCCGTCGACGGCCGCACCATCAAGGCCTCCACCTTCGCCTCCCAGAAGTGGGGCTGGATCGCCGAGGAGGACCCGGACGTGGTCGTCCTGCGCACGTCCGTGGGCCGCCACGGCGAGACGGAGGTCCTCGGCCGGGACGACGCCGACCTGGTGGAGGTCTCCCGGCACGACCTGCGGGAGGCCACCGGCCTGGCCGCCGTCCCCCTGCGGACCCGGGTCACCCGCTGGACCGACGGCCTGCCGCAGTACCCCGTCGGGCACCACGCGCGCGTGGCCCGCGTCCGGGAGCAGATCGCCAAGCTCCCGGGGCTCGCGGTGTGCGGCGCGCAGTACGACGGCGTCGGCATCCCGGCCTGCATCGCGAGCGCGTACGCGGCGGTGGACCAGCTCGGCGGCGACCTCACCGGGGTCCGGGAGCTGACGGCCGACCCGGTGCAGAGTCTGCACGGCGGAGCGGGAGAATAGGGACCATGAGTGACGACGCCCCCACCACCGAGTCCGGCAGGATCCCGAACAAGGGCAAGCTGGCCAAGGACCTCAACGAGGTCATCCGCTACACCCTCTGGTCCGTCTTCAAGCTGAAGGACGTCCTCCCCGAGGACCGCGCGGGATACGCCGACGAGGTCCAGGAGCTGTTCGACCAGCTCGCCGCCAAGGACGTGACGATCCGCGGCACCTACGACGTCTCCGGCCTGCGCGCCGACGCCGACCTCATGATCTGGTGGCACGCCGAGACCAGCGACCAGCTCCAGGAGGCGTACAACCTCTTCCGCCGCACCAGGCTGGGCCGCGCGCTCACCCCCGTGTGGTCGAACATGGCGCTGCACCGCCCCGCCGAGTTCAACCGCTCGCACATCCCGGCGTTCCTCGCCGACGAGACGCCCCGCAACTACGTGAGCGTCTACCCGTTCGTGCGCTCCTACGACTGGTACCTGCTGCCCGACGAGGACCGGCGCCGGATGCTCGCCGACCACGGCAAGATGGCCCGCGGCTACCCGGACGTGCGCGCCAACACGGTCGCCTCGTTCTCCCTCGGCGACTACGAGTGGATCCTGGCCTTCGAGGCCGACGAGCTGTACCGCATCGTCGACCTCATGCGCCACCTGCGCGGCTCCGAGGCCCGCATGCACGTCCGCGAGGAGGTCCCGTTCTTCACGGGCCGCCGCAAGAGCATCGCGGACCTGGTGGCGGGCCTGGCCTGACAGCGCCCCTGACGGGCACGGGGCTGTGCCGATATGCGGCTCCGCGTGTGCGCGATCAGCCACGACGACGCGACAGCCACCCGCGGGCATGGAGCGGCACCCCAGTGGGCGGCCTAACGCCCGTCGGCCTTGTCCTTGAGCGCGTCCCGCCGAACCCCCTCGTCGGCCGAACCGCCGGAGGCGACCGGTTCAGGGCGCGGCGCGCACGACGCGTGCCGCGCCGGGGCGCGGCCCTCCAGCAGATACGCCTCCAGGTACCCGTTGACGCACCTGTTGGGCCCGCCCGCGACGCCGTGCGTGCCCGCGTCCCGCTCGGTCACCAGCACCGAGCCGGCCAGCCGCCGGTTCATCTCCAGCGCGCCCTGGTACGGCGCGGCGGCGTCCCGCTCGGCCGCCAGGATCAGCACCGGCGGCAGCTCACCGAGCCCCGTCCGCACGTCCACCGGCCGCTGCCGGGGCACCGGCCAGTAGGCGCACGGCAGGTTCATCCACGCGTTGTCCCAGGTCTCGAAGGGTGCCACCCGGGCGAGCCGCGTGTTGTCCCGGTCCCACACCGCCCAGTCCGTCGGCCAGGACGCGTCGTTGCACTCCACGGCCGTGTACACCGCGCTGCCGTTCTCCGCCTCGGCGGCGCTCTCCGGGCCCGGCGTGGCCAGCCGGACCAGCGGCCCGGGGTCGCCGTGCAGATACGCCGAGAGCGCTGCCGCGCGGCTCGGCCAGAAGTCGTCGTAGTACCCGGCCATCAGGAAGACGTTCTGCAACTGGCCGGGCCCGACCGTCCCGCCCGCCGCCTTCCCGGCCAGCCGTTCGCGCGCGGTGTCGTAGCTGCGCTGCACCCGCGCGGGCGTGGCACCGAGCCCGTACACGTCGTCGTGCCGGGCGATCCAGTCACGGAAGTCCGCCCAGCGCTCCTCGAACGCCGCCGACTGGTCCAGGTTGCTGCGGTACCAGATCTTCTGTGGGTCCGGGTTCACCGCCGAGTCCAGCACCATGCGCCGCACGTGGGAGGGGAACATCGTCGCGTACAGCGCGCCGAAGTAGGTGCCGTACGACGCCCCCATGAAGGTCAGCCGGTCCTCGCCCAGCGCGGCCCGCAGGACGTCCAGGTCACGGGCGTTGTTGAGCGAGTTGTAGAACCGCAGCCCGCTCCCGGACCGCTGGGCGCAGCCGCGCGCGTACGCCTGCGCCTGCGCGATGCGCTGCCGCTTGTACGCCTCCGACGGATGCGTCGGTGACGCCGTGGGCGCCTTGAAGAAGCGCTCCGGGTCCTCGCAGGACAGCGGCGCCGACCGGCCCACTCCGCGCGGAGCGTAGCCGACGAGGTCGTAGGCGGCGGCGATCCGCTGCCACTCCGGGGTCGTGCCGAGGAGCGGGAAGTACATGCCGGAGGCGCCGGGGCCGCCCGGGTTGAAGACCAGGGCGCCCTGCCGGGGAACCCTCCGCTTGCTGTTGCGCGGGTCCGTGTGGGTGGCCCGGGCGCGGCTGACGGTCAGCCGGATCTGCTTGCCGTTCGGGTGGGCGTAGTCCAGCGGGACGCTCACCGTGCCGCACCGCACGCCGGCCGGCGCCTCCGGGACGTCGGCGGCGGAGCACGCACCGAAATCGATCCCGGCCGCCCGGGCGCGGGCCACGGCCACCGCGGTGCCGCGCAGCTCGGCCGTGCCGGGGGCGCCCATCGTGTCGGGGGCACCGGGTGTGCCGCCCGCCGGGGCCGCGGCCAGGGTGGTCAGGAGCAAGGAACCGGCGGCCGAGTAGAGGGCGGCAGCTTTCATCGCGTATCCCTTCGGTGCGCGGCGGCGATGGCACGGCTGCCACGGCCCGGCGACGACAGAAGGGATATTTCGGTCGGCCGTGGGGGAAGGCAAGCACCGTCGGGCCGGTGTCGGCCCCAATGCCCCTATGCGCCCCCGGCAGCCGCCCTCGCTCCGCGGGCTTCCGCTACGTCCGCCGGGGCGGGTCGCGTGGGGGAGGGGCCCTTCGCTTCCGCCGGGGATGGGTCGCGGTGGGGGGCGCTCAGTTCCGCTGGGCGGGTCGGGTGGGGTGCGCTCAGTTCTGCTGGGCGGGTCGTGGTGGGGGGAGGGCGCTCGCTTCCGCCAGGCGGGTCGCAGTGGGGGAGGGGCTCCGTAGCCCCGGTCCGCAGCCTCGCCGGGGCAGGGGCGTGGTGGGAGAGGGGCATCACCTTGCGGGGCTGCTGGCGGTGTGCGAGAGCTTTACTCCCGGCGGGGCTGAGGGCGGTGACGGAGGGCGTTCACCGCTGCCAGGGCTGGTCGCGGTGGGTGAAGGCCGCGCGCAGCTCCGGTTCGCCTATCGCGCGGATGCCGCGTACGGCGACGGAGGTGAGGAACGACCGCTCGTCACCCGCCGGCTTCCCGGCCAGCGCGCTCAGCAGCCGCTGCCCGGCCGGGGAGGCCCAGCGCGAGTACGGATGCACCTCGAACCGGGCGATGGCCAGACAGCTCAGCGCCAGCGTGAGGGGCAGGACGAACCACAAGCCCACCAGCAGGCGGGGCGTCCCGGTCTGGACGGGCAGCAGCAGCGCGGTCACGCCCAGTGCCGCCACGGCCAGCACGGAGGCCCGCACCTGGCGGACGGCGGCCCCCACGGTCGTCCCCGTGCCCTCGGGCACCGCGAGACCCGCGCGGACCAGCCCGTCGGCCAGCCGGCGCACGGCCTCCGCGCCGGCCGCCCGCGCCCGTACCGGAGCGATCCGCGACTGCCCCTCGGGCCCTATGGCCCCTATGACGGACCGCTCCATCTCGTCGCGCCCCCGTGGATCCACGACCGTGGCCCAGCCGGTGTGCGCGAGCAGCAGCCGGCGCTGGCGGGCCATGGACACCAGGGTCACATCGGCGACCCGCGCGGGGCCGCCGGAGAGGAAGGCCGCCTCGTACAGCGTCAGATCACGCTCCCCGTCCGTCGACGTGTCAGGCACGTCCGCGGCTGCCGCCCGGACGGCCGCCAGGCACAGCCGGGTGCAGGCCGTACCGGCGAAAGCCCAGGCCAGGAGCAGGAGAAGGACCCAGAACATGACGTGTTTCTATGCCAGAGGACTGGGCGGGCGCCATGCCCTTTCCACGATCCGGACGGAGTGTTGCCGGTATGTGACGTTCCGTTTTCCGGGCTGGTCAGGGGCTGCCCGTGGCCGGCGGCGGGCTGCTCGTGGCCGGCGGCAGCGAGACGGTCTCGCCGGGCGACGTCCCGCCCTGCGACGTCCCGCCCTGCGACGTCCCGCCCTGCGACGTCTGGCCCGGTGACGGCTCGACCGGTACGGCGGCGCTCGGATCGACCTCCGGCGGGGTCGGCACCGGAGAGGCGGAGGCCGCGAGGTCCCTGGCCAGTGCGGCGAAGTCGACGTACCCGGTCGCCTCCAGGACCTTGATGTGGTCCAGCACGGTCGCGTTGGCGTCGTCGGCGAGATCGCGGACCAGGACGTTCTGGGTGCCGGCCCGGACCTGCGCGACCAGGGAGAACACCCGGCCGTGCGCGAGCCGCAGGAGGCCGGCGAACTGGCGGTCGAAGTCCTGGCCCTCGGCCGTGTCCAGCGTGGCGAGCCACTGCTTCTGCTGCTCGTTCGGCTCGTTGGGCAGGGCGATGCCGAGCTGGGTGGCAACCGTCCGGACGTGCGCGTCGAGGGAGGTGTGGCCGTCGACGAGGTGCCGGCCGGCCGTGCGGACGGCGGGCGTGGTCCCCTTCCGCTGCGCCAGCTCCCCGGCGGGCAGCTCCCACAGCCCGGCAAGCCGGACCTTTGTGACGAAGTCCCGGTCCTGCGCGGACAACGGGCCGTACGGCGTCGTCACCGTCTGCGCACTGAGCACGCTCGCGCTCGCCGGGTCGTCCTGCCGGTCGGCGTACGACCACAGCGGGACGAGCAGCGCGACGACCGTCGCCGCCAGGGCGGTGACGATGAGCCCGGTGCCGCTGAATATGCCTCGGCCGTTGATCGGGGGTCGCGGTCGCGGTCGCATGGTGCCTCCTGCGCCGCACGCCGGGGTGTGCTTGGGGGCGGGTGCGGGGTTGGCATATTACTGGGGGGTCGGCGGGGCTTTCGGGTGCGGGTGCGTCGTGGCTGGTCGCGCAGTTCCCCCTCGGGGTTGGGGCGGCGGTCGCGGTGCCACGGGGGTGGTCGCGGTCTCGTCGGCGGCTGCGGGTGCGTCGTGGCCGGTCGCGCAGTTCCCCGCGCCCATGGGGAACCGCAGTGCCGTCGGCCGTCGAGGCGCGGGGCAGCCTGTCAGACGCGGCGTCGCAGCACCCGCTCCACGAACCCCCGCTTCCGCGGTGCCGGTCCCGAGCGGTCCAGCCACCAGTCCCGCAGTTGGCGCCGCGCCCCCGCGTCCCCCGGCCGCCCCAGCTTCAGCAGATGCCCGGCGAAGTCCAGCGCGTCCAGCCGGTACCCCCCACGCATCGGCCGCTGCCGGGCGTACTCCAGGAACGCCTCCCGGTACCCCGCCCCCAGAATCACCGGCAGCTCGGGCGCCACCTTCGCCACGACCCCCGCGCGCTTCGCCGAGAGCGCCCGCGCCTGCACCCCCATCCGCACCCGGTCGAACCCCTCGGGCACCGGCGTCCCCGCCACCAGGGACGACAACACGGCGGCCTGCGCGACCCCGACCCGCTCACGCACGGCGGCCACCGGCCCCGCCACCGGCCGCGCCAGGACACCGACACCCCCGGCCGGCGCACTCCCGAGGGCCGGCGTCTCGCCGGCGCCCCCCACCGGACGCTCCGCCGCGCGCCCGACCGCCACCGCCTCCCGGATGGCGTCCAGCTCCCGCTCCAGCTCCGCCGGTTCGGGGAAGTTCTCGTCCCGCTCCAGGAGCACCCCCGGCGGCGCGACCCGGGCGGCGAGGCCGGTCAGGATGTCGAGGACCGGACGCGGCACGGGATGCGCATGGCTGTCGTGCCAGACGCCGTCGCGCTCGAAGCCGCCCGCGACATGGACGTAGGCGATCGCCTCAAGGGGCAGCGCGGCCAGCGCCTCGGCGGGGTCCTCGCCCCGGTTGACGTGGTTGGTGTGCAGGTTGGCCACGTCGATCAGCAGCCGTACGCCGGTCCGCTCGACCAGCTCGGACAGGAACTCGCCCTCGGTCAGCTCCTCACCGGGCCACGAGAACAGCGCGGCGATGTTCTCCAGGGCCAGCGGCACCGGCAGCGCGACCTGCGCGATACGGACGTTCTCGCACAGCACGTCCAGCGCGTCCCGGGTGCGCGGTACGGGCAGCAGATGGCCGGCCTCCAGGCGCGGGGAGGCGGTGAGCGCGCCGCCCGCCCGGACGAAGGCGATGTGCTCGGTGACCAGCGGCGAGCCCAGTGCCTCCACCCGCTCGGCGAGCGCCGTCAGCCGCCCCTCGTCGGGCCGGTCCGCGCCGCCCAGACCGAGGGAGACGCCGTGCGGGACCACCGTCACACCGCGCTCGCGCAGCCGCAGCAGCGGCTCCGGCAGGTGCCCGGGGCAGACGTTCTCCGCCACGACCTCCACCCAGTCGATGCCGGGCATACGCTCCACGGCGTCCGCGATCTCCGGCCGCCACCCGATCCCGGTCCCCAGTCGCCGCATGGTGCTTCCCCCTCCTCGGCCCGTGCTGCTGCGTCGAGTGACGGGGATATGGCCCCGGCGACCGCCGCCGAACCCCCCTCCTGTCGCGTTCAGAGCAACATTTGAGGTTACGACCGGCCCGCCCTGGACGGATCCCTTCCCGAGCACATGCTGCCGCGGTCGGCCCCCTCCCCGGTCAGCGCAGGGCCGGGTGTTCCGCCACCACCGTGCAGGAGCCCGGGGCGATCTCCGTGAAGCCGGCGTCGCGGACCACGGGCAGGCCGCTGGTGGTGAGGCGGGGCCAGTCGGTGGGGGTGGCCGTGCGGACGGAGAGGGGGAAGCCGGCGTCGCGCCAGGCGGTGCGGGCGGTGGCCGGCAGGGCCCACCAGGCCAGTTGGGCGCCGTGGCCGGCCTGGGCCATCGCCTTGCCGGCCGACATCTCCAGGTCCGGGTTCAGCCAGAGGACGGGCCGGTCGGCCGGGTCGGCGGGAGCCGGAGGTTCGGGGTCGTCCAGCTCGGTTCCCGAGACCTGGAGCTTCGCCAGGTCCTTCGGCCAGCCGTCCAGCGGGACCGGCGGGAAGACCCGGACCTCCGCGCAGGTGCCGGTCACCGTGATCCCGGGCAGCGCCTCGGCGCGCCGCCACTCGGCGCCCCGGGCCCGCCGGACCACCTTCCGGATCCGGGCGTCCTCCCAGCCGCGTACCGCCTCGGCCCACTCGCCGTCGCCGTGCGCCCGCTCGTCACCGAGCAGGGTCAGGACGGCCCGGGCGGCGGTCTCCAGCGCGTCGGTACGGGCCGGCGGGGCGCCCCGCTCGATCCGTACCACGAGCGGCAGGACGAACTGGGGTGCCTCGTCGCGCGGATCGCGTGCGGGCTGGACGGGACTGTCGGCGGTGGGGGCGGGAACGTGGCTCACGGGAGCCCAGCCTACGAAGCCCCGGGCGGACCGATCAACGCGCGGCCGGGTCGAGGGGCCCGCGCGGGACATTGCGCCGTGGAGGTCTCCGAGGCCGAACCGAAGCTGGCGTCCGGTATCGGACCGAGGGGGAACGACGAGTGCCAGATCGATCCGGCCGCCTGCGGGGTCTTCGCGCCCGCCCTGCTCGCCCTGCACCGGCGGACCGGCCACACCGTCGTCCAGCGGTCCGGTCATCGGCTCGCGGACCGGCCGGCTCGTCTCGCGTCGCTCACCCCGAGCAAGCCGTGCGCTGTGCCTCCTGCCATTCGCAGACGGGGCACAGCGTGATGCCCTTGTACGACTCCGGGTACTCCGTCGGCTCCCGGCACAGCACACACTCCGCGTACGGCGGACCGTCGGCCTTCGCCGGCTTCACCGTCTCGACGATCGTGCAGTAGTCCTCGTCGCTCATACCTTCAGCGTAGGACGGTCAGCGGTGTGCGCCGCTCTGGCCGATCAGCTCGGAGACCTTCACGAACCGGTAGCCGCGCTCGCGCAGCTCCGGCACGACCGTACGGACGACCCGCTCGGTCGTCGGGGCGGCGCTGCGGGTGCAGTGCATGACGACCACCGAGCCCGGCTTCACTCCGTCGAGTACCTGCTTGACCACCGCTTCGGCGTCCGTGGCGAAGGCGTCCCCGCTGACCACGTCCCACTGCACCGCGGTCACCCCGAGCCCGCTCAGCGCGCGCAGCGCCCGCTGGTCGTAACAGCCGCCGGGGAAGCGGAAGTACGGCATGGCGTGGGGCACGCCGGCCGCGCGCAGGGAGGCGTACGCCCGCTGCACATCCGCCCGCATCCCGTCGGCGTCGACGGTCGGCAGGCCGTAGCAGTCGGCGGTGAACGCGTAGTGGCTCCAGGAGTGGTTGGCCACCTCGAACTGCGGGTCATGGCCGAGGGCGCGGGCCTCGGCCGGATACTGGTCGGCCCACCGGCCGGTCATGAAGACGGTCGCCGGCACCTTCAGCGTGCGCAGGGCGTTGATCAGGCCCGGGTTGTCGAAGTGCTCGCCGGAGGCCGCGCGGGGTCCCTGGTCGGCGGTCATGTCGGCGTCGAAGGTGAGCGCGACGGTCTTGCCCCGCGTGCGCGGGCCGTGCTCGAAGACCGGGGTCAGCCCGCCGGGGCCCGGCGCGAGCACGGGCGGACGGGCGGGGGAAGGGGGCGCGGAGACGCGGGAGACGGCCGGGGCGGGCCGCTCACCGTCCGCCGTGCCGCAGGCGGTGAGCGCCGCGGCCAGGAGGCCGACGGCGGTGAGATGACGTGCTCGTGGGATCACCGTACGACCGTAGGACTGAATGACCGCTTGTATGGTGATATGTTCCGTGGCGCGGCGGTACGGTCACCCGCGCGGCGGCGACTGCTTCCCCCCGAGGTCGGTCGGAGATGGGTCCAGCTCGCGTCGCTCCAGGGGTTTGACCGCCGGGCCCTGGATCACCGTGCCGTCGACGGCGAAGCGCGAGCCGTGGCAGGGGCACTCCCAGGCCCCTTCCGCGCGGTTGAACGAGACCAGGCAGCCGAGGTGCGTGCAGCGGGCCGATACCGCGTGCAGGGCGCCCTCCTCGTCCCGGTGGACCGCGAGCCGTTCGCCGCCGGACCGGACCAGCGCGCCGTCCCCCGGCGCCAGGTCGTCCACCGAGACCGGCGGTTTCAGCCGGTCGCCGACGAAATGCCGGGCCACCTCCGCCTGGGTCTTCAGCAGCGACGGCGCCTCGCGCACCACCGACTTCAGCCGACGCGGGTCGTACAGCTCCTGCCAGGCACAGTCCCGGCCGGTGATCAGCGCGCTCAGCAGCAGCCCGGCCATGACGCCGCTGCTCAGCCCCCAGCCGCCGAAGCCGGTGGCGACATAGGCGTGCCGGGCGCCGGGATGGAGGAGGCCGACCAGCGGGACGGTGTCGGTGGACTCGTTGTCCTGCGTGGCCCAGGCGTGGTCCAGCCGCACTCCCGGGAAGTGCACCTCGGCCCAGCCGGCGAGCCGCTCGAAGCCCGCCTGCGCATCGCCGGTGCCGGGCGTGAAGTGCTCACCGGTGACGACCAGCAGCCGCTGCCCGTCCGGGCCGTACGGCGCCGTGCGCACCGAGCGGGTGTTCTCGTCGGGCGTGATGTACATGCCGTCGGGGTCCGGTCCGTCGCCCAGCGGCCCGGCGACGACCAGCTCCCGGCGCGGGGAGAGCCGGGTGAACAGCAGGGCACGGTCGAACACCGGATAGTGCGTGGCGACCACGACGTCCCGGGCCGTCACCGTGGCGCCCGCCTCCGTCGTCAGGCGGCACGGCTCACCCTCCGTCAGACCGGTGACGCGCGTCCGCTCGTACACCTCGCCGCCGCGCGCGAGCAGATCGGCGGTGACCGCCCGCAGGTACTTGATCGGGTGGAACTGCGCCTGCCCGGTCACCCGGACCGCGCCCGCCACCGGGAAGGGCAGCCCGGTCTCCGTGGTGAACACGGCCGGCAGCCCCGCCTCCCGGGCGGCCTCCGCCTCCGCGCGCACCTCGGCCACCCGTGAGCGGTCCCGGACGTAGGTGTAGGCGTCCCGGGTCTCCCACTCGCAGTCGATGCCCAGCTCGGCCGCCAGCGCCGCCGCGTGCTCGATCGCCTCCGACTGCGAACGGGCGTACAGCCGCGCCCCTCCCGCTCCCCGGGTGCGCCGGAGCCGGTCGTAGACCAGGGTGTGCTGGGCGGTCAGCTTGGCGGTGGTGTAGCCGGTGACGCCGGCCGCGACCCGCCCGGCCTCCAGCACCGCCACCCGCCGCCCGGCCCGGGCCAGCTCATGGGCGGTGCTCAGCCCGGCGATGCCCGCGCCGATGACGGCCACGTCCACGTCGAGATCCCCGTCCAGGGCGGGGTGGGACGGTCCCGGGGCGGTCCGCAGCCAGTACGAATCGGTGACCTTCCGCTGCTCGTGCATGCCCGCCGGGTACCCCGGCCGCCCACACTCACGTCTGCCTCGGCGGCCCGCCCGCTGCGGCGCTCCCGTCCGCCTGCGTCGTTGTCCGGCCCGGCTGATGTCCGGCTGCGCCGGAGCCCGCTCTGGCTGACGTCTGCCTCCGGTGGCCCGCCCACTCTGGTGTTCCCGTCCGCCTGCGCCGGATTCCGGCCGGGCCGACGTCCACCTATGTCGGCCCCCCGGTCCCGGCTGACGTCTGCCTCCGGGCCCGCCCTGTGCGGCGCTCCCGTCCGTCTGCGTCGTTGTCCGGCCCGGCTGACGTCCACCCATGCTGGCCCCCCGGTCCTGGCTGACGTCTGCCTCCGGTGGCCCGCCCGTTATGGCGTTCCCGTCCGCCTGCGCCGGAACCCCGCCCCGGCTGGCGCCCGCCTGTGCCGGTACGGTTCGCCCCGCTCACGTCTGCTTCAGCAGTCGCTGCCGGCACTCCGCCACGTCGAAGTCCGCCTGCGGATACCGCGGGTCCAGGTCCCGCAGCTGCTCCAGCAGGAGCCGGCTGATGGCCCAGTTGCGGTACCACTTGCGGTCCGCCGGGACCAGGTACCAGGGCGCGTGCGGCGCCGCGCAGCGCTCCAGGGCCAGCTCGTACGCCTTCCGGTAGTCGGGCCACAGGGCGCGTTCGTCGATGTCGCCGGGGTCGAACTTCCAGTGCTTGTCGGGGCGGTCCAGGCGGCGCAGCAGACGGCGCCGCTGCTCGTCGTAGGAGAGGTGCAGGAAGCACTTGACGAGGGTGACGCCGTCCTCGGCGAGGGAGCGCTCGAAGTCGTTGATCAGGCCGTAGCGGCTGCCGATCTCGGCCGGCCGGGCGAGATGCCGGACGCGGGCGATGAGCACGTCCTCGTAGTGCGAGCGGTCGAAGATGCCGATCTCGCCGGGCGCGGGCAGCGCCCGCCGCACCCGCCACAGGAAGTCGTGCCGCCGCTCCTCCTCGGTGGGCGCCTTGAACGCCGTGATCCGGCACCCCGACGGGTTGAGCTGGCCGATCACGTGCTTGACCGTGCCGCCCTTGCCGCTGGTGTCCATGCCCTGGAGGACCAGCAGCACCCGGCGGTGGTCGCCCGCGGTCGCCGCCGCCCACAGCCGCTCCTGAAGCCGGGCCAGCTGCTTGCCCGAGCGGTCCGCGTCCGCCCGCGCCGCCTGCTTGCCGTCCGGGGCGCCGGGGGTGGCCCGGGCGTCGTACCGGGACAGGTCGATCCGCTCACCCGGTGGCAGCCGCAGCAGTTCCTGAAGCTTCCTGGCCGGCTCGTTCCGCGGCTTGTTCCGCACACGCGCTCCTTCCGTCCGGGTCGGGGTGCCTCAGGGTGCTCGTCAGCCGGGACGCGGTCCGCCGTCGGTGTGGGCCGCAGGCTCCCGGTCCTTCTCCGGCAGCGAGGGCTGCCCGCCCCGCTCCAGGAAGTGCAGCAGCTCCACCGGGATGGGCAGGACCAGCGTCGAGTTCTTCTCGGCCGCCACCGCCATGACCGTCTGCAGCAGCCGCAGCTGGAGCGCGGCCGGTGTCTCGGACATCTGCTGGGCGGCCTCGGCGAGCTTCTTGGAGGCCTGCAGTTCGGCGTCGGCATTGATGATCCGGGCCCGGCGTTCGCGGTCCGCCTCGGCCTGGCGGGCCATCGACCGTTTCATCGTGTCCGGCAGGGACACGTCCTTGATCTCGACCCGGTCGACCTGGATGCCCCAGCCCACCGCGGGACTGTCGATCATCAGCTCCAGGCCCTGGTTGAGCTTCTCGCGGTTGGAGAGCAGGTCGTCCAGATCGCTCTTGCCGATGATCGACCTGAGGGACGTCTGCGCCATCTGCGACACCGCGAACTTGTAGTCCTCCACCTTCACCAGGGCGCTCGTCGCGTCGACCACCCGGAAGTAGACGACCGCGTCCACCCGGACGGTGACGTTGTCGCGGGTGATGCCCTCCTGGGCCGGGATCGGCATGGTCACGATCTGCATGTTGATCTTCTGCAGCCGGTCCACGAAGGGGATGATCAGGTTCAGGCCCGGCGGCCGTACGTCCCCCGTCACCCGGCCGAGCCGGAACAGCACACCGCGCTCGTACTGCTTGACCACCCGCACCGCGGCCGCCAGATACACCACACCGGCGGAGCCCGCCGCCGCCAGGGTCACCACAAGATCCTCGACCATGGTGACCTCCTCACCCAGAGGCCGGTTTGTCTGCTGTTGCCACGATAGGCCGATGGGGCCGGGATGCCGAGAGGTCTCGGCGCCCCGGCCCCACGGGCGGGCCGTCACGCGGCCGTGAGCAGCTTCACCGGCTCCGTGCCCGCGGCGCTGTGCCGCGCGGCCCAGTTCTCCAGGGCCGTACGGCAGGCGTGGTCCAGGTGGTGCAGCCCGGACAGGTCGAGCCGGACCGGGCGGTCCTGGGGCAGCGACTCCAGACTGTCGAGGATCTTCGGCAGCCGCAGGAAGGTCGCGTTCCCGGACAGGTGCGCCTCGATCGGGCCCGCGCCCTTGTCCACGATCTCCAGCTTGACGTGGGAGGCCTCCCAGGCGGTCTTCACCACCGCCAGCGCGAGGCCGATGAGCACGCCCTCGAACATGCTGACCGCCACGATGGAGACGGCCGTGGCGGCGAGGACCAGCGCCTCCCCGCGGTGCTCGCGCCACAGCACGGTCAGGGCCCGGAGCGGGACGAGCTTGGCGCCCGCGTGGATCAGGATGCCCGCGAGGGCCGGGATCGGGATGTAGGCCAGCACGTCGGGCAGCAGCGCCGCGAACAGCAGCAGCCAGACGCCGTGCATGACCCGGGAGGCCTTCGTCCGGGCACCGGCCTGCACATTGGCCGCGCTGCGCACGATCACCGCGGTCATCGGCAGCGCGCCGAGCACCCCGCACACCATGTTGCCGGCGCCCTGGGCGACGAGCTCCTTGTTGTACTGGGTGCGCGGACCCGAGTGCATCCGGTCCACGGCCGCCGCGCTGAACAGCGACTCGGCGGAGGCGATCAGGGTGAAGGCGACGACCGTGCCCAGCAGCCCGACGCCGGCCAGTTCACCGAAGGCGCTCAGCGGCGGGGGCTGGATCGAGCCGAGCAGGCCCTGCACCTCGACGGTGGCCACGGGCAGGTCCAGCGCGAACGCGGCCAGCGTGGCGAGCCCGACCGCGGCCAGCGGGCCGGGCACGGCCCGCATCTTCGCCGGGGTGTGCTTCCACAGCAGCAGCACCGCGATCGTGCCCCCGGCCACCGCGAGGGAGGCCAGGGCGGCGGTGTCGCCGAGGGCGTCCAGGAACGCGCCGGGCACCCCGGCGATCTTGCCCAGGCCGGAGTCGGGGGCCTTCGCCGCCAGCGCCGGGTACAGCTGCCCGGCGATGATCACCAGGCCGATTCCGGCCAGCATGCCCTCGACGACGGAGACGGAGATGGCGCGGAAGTAACGGCCCAGCCGCAGCAGGCCCATGGCCACCTGGAGCACTCCGGCCACGAGCACGATCACGCCGAGCACGGGCAGCCCGAACTCCTTGACCGCCTCGAAGACGAGCACGGTCATGCCGGCCGCCGGTCCCGACACCTGGAGGCTGCTGCCGCGCATCAGTCCGGTGACGATGCCGCCCACGATGCCGGTGACCAGGCCGAGTTCGGCCGGCACCCCGGAGGCGACGGCCACGCCCACGCACAGCGGCAGCGCGACCAGGAAGACGACGAGCGAGGCGGCGAAGTCCTGCCGCAGATGGGGGAAACGGGATATGAGGGTGCGGTTGTCGGTCATCTGCGCGCTCACAGGGCCTCGAAGGTGTCGGTCTGCGGGCGGTGCGTCCGTACGGCGCCGGTGTGCACCTCGTAGTACCAGGCGTGCAGGGCCAGTTGCTCCTCCTTCACCTTGCGCTCCACGCAGGGGTACGAGCGCAGTCGCAGCAGCTGGGTCAGTACGTGGCTCTGCACGCCCTCGGCGACCTCCGGGTCCTCGGCCGCACCGGCCGGGCGCGGGGTGGCGGACGCCAGCCAGTCGCGTACGGCCGGTACGGCGGTCAGGTCGTCACCGCGCACCAGCGCGCCGACGGCGCCGCAGTGCGAGTGGCCGCAGACCACGATGTCGCGGACGCCGAGCACCTCCACGGCGTACTCGATGGTGGCCGCCTCGCTGGTGGGGTGCTCGGAGGCGTAGGGCGGGACGATGTTGCCCGCGGTGCGCAGCTCGAACAGCTCGCCGGGGCGGGCGCCCGTGATCAGGGCCGGGACGACCCGGGAGTCGGAGCAGGTGATGAACAGCACCTGCGGGGACTGGCCTTCGGCGAGTCTGGCGAACTCCTCAGGGCGCTGTCCGAAGGTACGGGCGTTGTCGATGAGGGGCTGCATGTGTGGGTTCCTCCTGGCGCGCCTGCCTGGCGCGTCGGACTTGAACAACGGTTGTGGGGGGGGAGCTGACCGTCCGTCAGCAGCGGAAGACCTGGAGCGCCGCCGGGGTGTGGGCTCTGGACGCTCTCGGGGTGGGGTGGTGCGGTCCGCCGGAGGGCTCCGACGGGCCCGTTTCGGCCACCCGGCCGGATATGAGGGCGCGCTCCTGCGGGCAGCCGGAGGCCGGGCCGCGCTGCCGGTCGCGGACGTGCGGGATGCCCGCGGGGTCACCCGGGCGGCCGGGGGCGCGGACCTTGTCCGCCGCCCCTTCACGCACCGGCAGCGCGGAGGGGGTGGTTCCGGTCTCGGCCTTGGCCAGCACCTGACCGAACGTGTGCGCGGGTGCGAAGGATCCCGCGGGAGTGAAGAGCTGGAAGGCGAGCAGCGTCACGCCGAGGAGGGTGAGCAGGGCCCGAACGGTTGTACCTCGGAACATGAGCCCCCCTCCGCTGCGTTCACGTTTCTTGTCCAGACCAAGGGTTGGTCAATGGATGGTCAAGAAACACGTTAACCCTGCAAAGTCCTTTGCAGGGTTAACTGCGCGTTAAGTGCGCAAGAGAGCGTGAAAAGTGCGGGTGGCGTGGCGTGAACCCGCCCTTGACCCGCAGGCTTTGATCGACTATTAGGCGGCCGGAGTGACGGCTAGGCGCCGACCAGTCCCTTCGCGTCCCGCGCCAGCGCGGTGAGCCGGGATATCGCGCGGAAGTACTTCTTGCGGTAGCCGCCGTTCAGCATCTCCTCGCTGAACAGCCGGTCGAACGGCAGCCCCGAGGCCAGCACCGGGACCTCGCGGTCGTAGAGCCGGTCCGCGAGCACCACCAGGCGCAGCGCCGTCGACTGGTCCGGCACCGGCTTCACACCGGTCAGGCACACCGCCCGCACCCCGTCGGTCAGCGCGCCGTACCGGCTCGGGTGCACCTTGGCCAGGTGCTCCAACAGGTGGGCGAAGTCGTCCAGCGAGGCTCCCCCGGTGGCGAACGCCGTCTTCATGACCTCCTCGTCGGAGAAGGGTGCCGGGGCCTCGGGCAGGCCGCGGTGACGGTAGTCCTCGCCGTCGATGCGCAGGGTGCGGAAGTGGGCCGACAGGCCCTGGATCTCGCGCAGGAAGTCGGCGGCGGCGAACCGGCCCTCGCCCAGTTTGCCGGGCAGCGTGTTGGAGGTGGCGGCGAGCGCGACGCCCGCCTCGACCAGCTTGCCGAGCAGCGTCGACACCAGGACCGTGTCGCCGGGGTCGTCCAGCTCGAACTCGTCGATGCACAGCAGCCTGTGTTCGGAGAGCGTCCGCACGGTCTGCTGGAAGCCGAGCGCGCCGACCAGGTTGGTCAGCTCCACGAAGGTGCCGAACGCCTTGCGGGACGGCTCGGCCGGGGTGGCGTGCCACAGGGAGGCGAGCAGGTGGGTCTTGCCGACGCCGTAACCGCCGTCCAGATACACCCCGCGCGGACCGGCCGGGGCCTTGGGCGCCCTGGCCCGGCCGAAGCCGAAGAGGCCACGCCTGCCGGCGCCGGAGGCGTGCGCTCCGCCGAGCCCGGCCGCGAAGCCCTCCAGGACCCGGACGGCCTCGGTCTGGCTGGGCTGGTTCGGGTCCGGGATGTACGTGGCGAAGCGGACCGAGTCGAAGCGCGGCGGCGGCACCATCTCGGCGACCAGCCGCTCCGCGGGCACGTGCGGCTCACGGGCGCACAGGGACAGGGGGCCGGCTTCCGGCAGCGGGCTGGAACCGGGGGCGGCGGTGGAGGACGACACAGTTCTCCATGCTAAGCGCCGTGTCACACTGCACGGCATGCGACGCCTGTTCCCTGTGACCGAAGAAACAGCAGCCCAGGACCCCGCGAGGGGTGCTCACACCCCCGGGCGCGGTCCGGAGGGGGAGGTGAGCGCGGCAGGTCGGGGCGGTCCGGGCGGCGAGGTCCGCCCGCCCGCCGGGGGGCCCGCCGGTCCCGCCGCGGTCGTGGACCGGGAGTGGAGCCTCGCCGAGCTGGCCGCCGCGTACGCCTACCCGGAGCCCGCGCCGGGCGCCCCGCGGCCGTGGCTGCGGGCCAACATGGTGTCCTCGCTCGACGGCGCCGCCCAGCACGAGGGGCGCTCGCAGCCCATCTCCAGCGCCACCGACATGCGGATCTTCGGCACGCTGCGGGCGCTCGCGGACGTCGTCGTGGTCGGTGCGGAGACGGTACGGCAGGAGGGGTACCGGCCCGCCCGCGTGCGGGACGAGTTCGCCGGGGCCCGCGAGGCCGCCGGACAGACCCCGGTCCCGGCGATCGCGATCGTCACCGCGAGTCTGGAGCTGGACTTCACGCTGCCGCTGTTCACCTCGCCCCTGGTGCCCACGCTGATCCTCACCGGCGCCGCGGCCGCCCCCGACCGGATCGCCGCCGCCGAGCGGGCCGGCGCCCAGGTGGTGATCGCCGGTGAGGGCATGGGCGTGGAGCCCGCCCGCGCGGTCCAGGCCCTGGCCGGCCTCGGCCACACCCGGCTGCTCACCGAGGGCGGGCCCCGACTGCTCGGCCAGCTGATCGCCGCGGAGGTGCTGGACGAGCTGTGTCTGACCGTCTCGCCGACGCTCACCGCGGGGAACGCGCAGCGGATCGCCGGGGGGCCGTCCGTGGCCGTTCCGCACCGGTTCGCACTCGTGTCCCTGCTGGAGGAGGACGGATTCCTGTTCGGTCGTTACCGTCGGTCCTGACGTCACCGTTGGTGCTGACGTCACTGCCAGTCCTGATATCGGCGGAATTGACCGTTCCGGTTAGCTTCCGGCGGGCAGACTTGGTCCGGCAGTACCCGTGCGATCACGGGGAAGGATGGTTTCCGCAGGGGCCCTGCCGGGCCCTCCAAGGAGAAGAGGCGCCTGGTGTTCACAAGCGTTCTGATGATCGAGAAGGCGTTGACGTCCGCCGACGTGGAGTTCGTCACCACCCTGCACGGGGACGAGCCCGTAGCCTTCCACGTCCTGCTCCAGCCGCGCGGCGAGCAGGCGGACCGGCTGCTGCGGGCCATCGACGACATCGCGCTCGGCGAACTCGACGAGGCGGTGCGCGAACGGGAGACGCCGGAGGGCCAGGAGGCCCGGAGCATGGGACAGCAGGCCCTCGACGTGTCACTCCAGGCGTTGCGCTCCGCGGGAAGCCGGGCGGACGGGCGGCTGGTCGAGGACCACCCGCTGGACGCGCTGAAGTCGCTGGTGGCCGAGGTCGGCGCCGACGAGGTGATCGTCCTGACGGATCCGCACTACGTGGAGGAGTTCTTCCACCGGGACTGGGCCTCCCGGGCCCGGCACAAGGTCGGCGTGCCGGTGCTGAAACTGTTCTCGCACAGCAAGGCGTAGACGCTCCCCCGGGTCGGCCGGTGAGCGCCGTTCGGGTCGCGGTGCGTTCGCGGGGCGCGGGTGCGTGCGAGGCCCCCGGTGCCCGAGCGCATAGGCTAGGCCTGCTCTAGCCCGTACCGTCTCTGGGGAGAAACGCATGGCACCCGGCCTTCCTGACGCCATGGACCGACCGCACTTCATCGGCATCGGCGGCGCCGGGATGTCAGGGATCGCCAAGATCCTGGCCCAGCGCGGGGCCGAGGTGGCCGGCAGCGACGCCAAGGAGTCGGCGACCGCCGAGGCGCTGCGCGCGCTGGGCGCGACCGTGCACATCGGGCACGCCGCCGAGCACCTCGCCGACGACGCCAGCTGCGTCGTCGTGTCGTCGGCGATCCGGAAGGACAATCCCGAGCTGGTCCGCGCCGCCGAGCTGGGCATCCCGGTGGTGCACCGCTCCGACGCGCTGGCCGCGTTGATGGAGGGACTGCGGCCGATCGCCGTGGCCGGTACGCACGGCAAGACCACCACCACCTCCATGCTGGCCGTCTCGCTCACCGAGCTGGGCCTGAAGCCCTCGTACGCCATCGGCGGCGACCTGGACGCGCCCGGCTCCAACGCGCTGCACGGCGACGGCGACATCTTCGTCGCCGAGGCCGACGAGTCGGACCGCAGCTTCCACAAGTACGCGCCCGAGGTCGCCATCGTCCTCAACGTCGAGCTGGACCACCACGCCAACTACGCCTCGATCGACGAGATCCACGAGTCCTTCGAGACGTTCGTGGGCCGGATCACCGAGGGCGGCACGCTGGTCGTCTCCGCCGACCACGAGGGCGCCCGCGAGCTGACCCGGCGCGTCCGGGGCCGTGACGTGCGCATCGTGACCTACGGCGAGGCGGCCGACGCCGACGTCCGCGTCCTGGCGGTCGTCCCGCAGGGGCTGAAGAGCCAGGTCACCGTGGTGCTGGACGGGCAGGAGCTGACCTTCGGGGTGTCCGTGCCGGGCCGGCACTACGCCCTCAACGCGGTCGCCGCGCTCGCCGCGGGCGCCGCCCTCGGCATCCCGGCCGCGCAGCTGGCGCCCGCGCTCGCCGCCTACACCGGCGTCAAGCGGCGCCTCCAGCTCAAGGGCGAGGCGGCCGGCGTCCAGGTGATCGACTCCTACGCCCACCACCCGACCGAGATGACCGCCGACCTGGAGGCCATGCGCGCCGCCGCCGGTGACGCCCGCATCCTCGTCGTCTTCCAGCCGCACCTCTTCTCCCGCACCCAGGAGCTGGGCAAGGAGATGGGGCAGGCGCTGGCCCTCGCCGACGCCTCGCTGGTCCTCGACATCTACCCGGCCCGCGAGGACCCGATCCCCGGCGTCACCAGCGAGCTGATCGTCGAGGCCGCGCGCGCGGCCGGTGCCGACGTCACGGCCGTGTCCGGCAAGGCGGAGATCCCCGCGGCGGTCGCGGGAATGGCGAAGCCCGGTGATCTCGTTCTCACCATGGGCGCGGGCGACGTGACCGACCTGGGCCCGCTGATCCTGGACCGCCTGTCGCAGTAAAGGGGCTGAGAACTGATGTCGTACGACGTCGAGAAGCCGGACGAGCAGTGGCGAGCGGAGCTGACCCCCGCCGAGTACGCCGTACTGCGCCAGGCCGCCACCGAGCCGGCCTTCACCGGTGAGTACACGGACACCAAGACCAAGGGCGTCTACTCCTGCCGGGCCTGTGGCGCCGAGCTGTTCACCTCCGACACCAAGTTCGAGTCGCACTGCGGCTGGCCGTCCTTCTACGACCCGAAGGACACCGACGCCGTGGAGCTGGTCGAGGACCGCTCGCACGGCATGGTCCGCACCGAGGTGCGGTGCGCCCGCTGCGGCTCCCACCTCGGGCACGTCTTCGAGGGCGAGGGTTACCCGACCCCCACCGACCAGCGGTACTGCATCAACTCCATCTCCCTGCGGCTGGAGCCCCAGGGAAGCTGAGGCCGCGGTCCCGTCGCAGGCCCCTGCCCGCCGGGCGAGCCCGGCGCCGGGACGGCGGCGGCCCGGCGGGACCGAGCAGCCCGCGCGGGCCGGCGCGCGGCCGGCCTGACCTGCGGGAGCCCCTGGCCGGTATCGGTACGACCGTCGACGCGGCCACCACCCACACCGAGCCGACCAGGGCCGCCGTGCGGCCGGCCGGGGGAGCCGCCGCCGTGACGCGCCGCACCCCGGACACCGTCTCCGGGTACGACGCGATCACCGGGGACGCCGGGCTGCTGCCCGACGTCCGGTGGGCCGCCGCGGCGGCCCACGAGGCGCACGTCCCGTCCGCCGGTGCGGCGCCGGAACCCTGAGGCGACGGTCGGCTGACCGGGGTGCGGGGGTGGGGTGACGGGGGCTGCGGGCGCGCGGTGGGGCGGCGGGCCGGTGGACGCGGCGGACGCGGCCGACCGCCGCGCAGGACAGCTCGTACGGACCCGCCGGCATCATGTGACGGCACGTCACCCGTGCGGTGGCGCACCGGAGAACACCGCCCACCCGTCCCACGCGGCCCGGCCTCGCGGAGTCAACGCTGTCCCGCCAAAGTTTCGAAACACTGGCGGTCTAGACTCTCCCCGCATCAGCCCAGGATCGGTCGCCCGAAGGGTACGCGGCGTTTTGATACGGATAGACTCAGTCACGAAGCGGTATCCCGACGGCACGGTCGCGGTCGACCGGCTGTCGTTGGACATACCGGACCGCGCGATCACCGTCCTCGTCGGGCCCTCCGGCTGCGGCAAGACGACGACCCTGCGGATGATCAACCGGATGGTGGAGCCCAGCGAGGGCAGCATCCTCCTCGACGGCCAGGACATCCGGCAGCAGCCGGTCAACACCTTGCGCCGGTCGATGGGCTACGTCATCCAGAACGCCGGGCTCTTCCAGCACCGCACCATCCTCGACAACATCGCCACCGTGCCCCGCCTGCTCGGCTGGACCAAGCAGAAGGCCCGGGCCCGGGCCGCCGAGCTGATGGAACGCGTGGGCCTCGACTCCGCGCTGGCCAAGCGGTACCCGTACCAGCTCTCCGGCGGCCAGCAGCAGCGCGTCGGCGTGGCCCGCGCCCTCGCCGCCGACCCGCCGGTGCTGCTGATGGACGAGCCGTTCTCCGCCGTCGACCCCGTCGTCCGCAAGGGACTCCAGGACGAACTCCTGCGCATCCAGGACGAGCTGGGCAAGACCATCGTCTTCGTCACGCACGACATCGACGAGGCGATCAAGCTGGGCACCAAGGTCGCCGTGCTGCGCACCGGCGGCCGGCTCGCCCAGTTCGCCCCGCCCGCCGAACTGCTCAGCGCGCCCGCCGACCCCTTCGTGGAGGACTTCCTCGGCGCCGACCGCGGCATCCGCCGGCTCTCCTTCTTCCCGTCCGCCGGGCTGGAGTTGCAGTCCGCGCCCGTCGTCCCGATCGACGCCGACGCCGGCAAGCTCGCCGCCCGGGCGGCCACGGCCCCCTATCTCCTCGTCACGGACCTCGACGGCAGGCCGCTCGGCTGGAGCGAACCGGACCGGCTCACCGCCGGCGCCATCGACCGGGACCGTCTCCTGGACCACGGCCGGCCGTTCGTGCCCGGCACCGACTCGCTGCGCACCGCGCTCGACGGGGCCGTGCTCTCACCGACCGGCTGGGCCGTCGCGGTGGACGGCGAGGGACGCGCGGTCGGCGTCGTCTCCCAGCAGGTCATCGGCGAGGCGATCCGCGCCGCCCACAGCGAGGTGGCGGAGCGCGCCGACGCGAAGGCCGGGCGATGAGCGGCTTCTTCGACCTCCCCAGCGACCTCCAGCACAGCTACCTCGGCCTCATCGGGCTGCATCTGCGCGAGGCCCTGCTGCCGGTGCTCGCCGGACTGCTCGTCTCGCTGCCGATCGCCCAGCTGTGCGTGCGGTTCCGCTGGATCTACCCGCCCGTCCTCGGCATCACCACCGTCCTGTACGCCATCCCCTCGCTCGCCTTCTTCGTCGTCCTCATCGACTACTTCGGGCAGAGCGAGACGACGGTGATGATCCCGCTCGCGCTCTACAGCCTGGTGGTGCTGGTCCCGGCGATCGTGGACGGCGTCCGCTCGGTGCCGCCGGAGACCCTGGCCGCCGCCCAGGCCATGGGCTTCGGGGCCGTACGCCGCTACTTCCAGGTCCAGTTGCCCATCGCCGTACCCGCGATCATCGCCGGCCTCAGGGTGGCCACCGTCTCCAGCATCTCCCTGGTCAGCGTCGGCATGCTCATCGGCAACCAGGGCGCCCTCGGCAACATGCTCTACGACGCCCAGACCTACCACCGGCCCGCCCTGGCCGTGAACTCCGTCCTGACCATCGCGGTGCTGGGCATCCTCGCCGACGCCGTACTGGTCCTCGTCCGCCTCCTCCTCACCCCCTGGATGCCGCGGAAGGGTGCCACCCGGTGAACGTCCTGAACTTCGCGCACGCCTTCTTCAGCGACGGCGCCCACTGGCACGGCTACGACGGCATCCCCACCCGGTTCGCCGAGCACATCAAGTACTCCCTGGAAGCCCTGCTGATCGCCGCCGCGATCGGGCTGCCCGTCGGCCTGCTCACCGGCCACACCGGGCGCGGCGGCAACGCCCTCGCGCTCATCGCCACCGCCGGCCGCGCGCTGCCCAGCTTCGGCCTGCTCGTGCTGATGTTCATCTGGATCGGCTTCGGTCTGCTGCCGGTGATGATCCCGCTGGTCGTGCTCGCCGTACCGCCGATCCTGGTCACCACCTACGAGGCCATCCGTTCCGTCGACCCCTCCCCGGTGGACGCGGCCCGGGGCATGGGCATGCCCGAGGCGCGCGTGCTGCTCCAGGTGGAGGTGCCGGTCGCACTCCCGCTGATCCTCAGCGGCCTGCGCACGGCGGCCATCCAGATCGTCTCCACCGCCACCATCGCCGCCTACGTCAGCCTCGGCGGCCTCGGCCGCTACATCATCGACGGCCTCTACCAGAAGAACTACGAGAAGGTCGTCGGCGGCGCCACGCTCGTCGCCGGCCTCGCCCTCGCGACCCTGGCCGTGTTCTGGGCGGCGTCCCGGCTCACGGTGTCGCCGGGAGTACGCCGTAGCACCTGACGGTCACTGCTCGGTGCGGGCCAGCGCGAGTTCGAGTACGACGAGCAGCGCGTCCCGCACCGAGCCCCGCTCCCGGGCGTCGAACACCACGACCGGCACGCCGTCGGAGACGTCCAGCGCCCAGCGGACGTCCTCCAGCGAGTGCTCCACCCGGCCGTCGAAGGCGTTGACCGCGACGGCGAACGGGATGCCCTTGTGCTCGAAGTAGTCGACGGCCGCGTAGCAGTCGTCCAGCCGGCGGGTGTCGACGATGACGAGCCCGCCGACCGCGCCCTCCACGATGTCGTCCCACATGAACCCGAACCGCTCCTGCCCGGGCGTGCCGAACAGGTACAGCTTCAACGTCGGGTCGATGGTGATGCAGCCGAAGTCCATCGCGACGGTCGTCGTGGTCTTGCGCGGGGTGTGCGTGAGGTCGTCCACACCGGCCGCGACCTCGGTGATCGACGCCTCGGTGGTCAGCGGCTCGATCTCCGAGATCGCGCCGACGGCCGTGGTCTTGCCCACGCCGAAACCGCCCGCGATCACCATCTTCACCGGCAGCGGCGGCCGCACCGCCGCCGGCGCGGCCGGGCCCCGGGCCAGGAGCGGTTCAGTCGGTGTCACTCAGTACCCCTCGGGAGTCGGGGATGGCCCGCAGGCCATCGATAACCCTGCGCAGGACGGACGCGTCGTGGGTGGCCTCGGCGTCCGGCACGTACACCGCCAACTGGCCCGCCTCGCGCAGGTCTTCCGCCAGGACGCGGACCACGTTGAGATGCAGCCGCAGCCGGGCCGCGAGTTCCGCGAGCGACTGCGGCAGCCGGCAGGCGGCGACGATGTCGTGCTGCTCGAAGGAGAGCCGGCCGAGCGCGTCGAGACCGTCGGCGGTGGACACCACCTGGGTCTCCACGGGCAGCGCCCGGCCGGAGGCGGCGTCCGCGACCCGGCCGGCGGTGACCAGGTACGGCCGTACGGCGGGGGCGGGGCCGACCGGGTCCGGGCCCGGGGGCGGGATGCCGTCCGCCATGCCGTCCGCCATGGAAACCTTCTCCTCCTCAGCGGGCCGCCGCCGCGCTCACGCTGTTCTTCAGCTCCAGCACGAGCTGTGGGCTCAGCGCGGCACCGGCGCGGTTGGCGAACAGCGTCATCTCGTAGGCGATGTTGCCCAGCTTCGCCTCCTTGTCGGTGACGACGCCGAGCACGGCGCCGCTCCCGATCGCGGAGACGATGACGTGGCCGCCCTCCAGATCGATGATGACCTTGTTCAGTCCGCCGAGGCCGTAGTTGCCGGAGGCGCCCGCGGCCAGGCTGGTGATGCCGGACACGATCGCCGCGAGCCGCTCGGAGTCGGCGTGCTCGCGCAGCTGTGACACCGCGATCAGCAGGCCGTCGGAGGACACGGCGATGGCGTCGACGACGCCGGCGGTCTCGGTCGCGAAGCGGTTCAGCAGCCAGGTGAAGTCGGCCGCGGCTGCCTGCAGGTCGGTCGGCGTGGTGCCGCCCGTCGGGCTGTCACCTGTCGACGTGCTCACTGCTCGGCTCCTTCCGGAAGGTGGTTCGGGTCGTGCGGCGGGGTGGTCGGGGGCGTGGGGGTGGCCGCGGGCGTGGGGTGTGTGGGGTCGGTGGCCGGGGTGTCGCCGGCGTGGGGCGGGGTGTCGCCCGGGTGGGGCGAGCGCGTGGCTCCGGGGGTGCTGTCCGGGCGGGGCTGGTGCGATGCCGTCGGCACGTCGTGCCGGCGCGTTGCCGTGGCCGTGCCGCTCTCGTGAGGAGCCGTACCGGTGCTCACCGGGCGGGCGAAGCTGCCCGTGTCGCTGTCCCGTCGGGCGCGTTCGACCGCGTCCTCGAACTCCTCCAGCGCGCTGCGGACGGCCTCCGCGTCCAGCGGCCGTACGGTCTTCGGCACCGTCGGCGCGGCACCGGCGGTGGTGCGCAGCGTGGCCCCGCGGACCCGGCGGCGCAGCGGCCGCGCGGTGTGTTCGGCGCCGCCCGGGGTCTGCTCCCCCGAAGGGGCCGGTGCGTCGGTGCTGTGCGGTGCGCGGCGGGGGACCCGGCGGGGGAGCGGGCCGCCGTGTTCCGCGCGGGCGGGCTCGTCCGGGGCGGTGCCGTCGGCCGGCGCCTTCTCGTGGGCGGTGACCGGCGGCAGCGCGCCCCGCGCGGGTACCGGCCCGGACACCCCGGCCACCGGCGCGAGCAGCAGCGAGGCCGGCAGCGTCACCTCGGCCGTCACACCGCCGCCCGGCGTGCGGGTCAGCTCGACGCCGATCTCCCAGCGGCGGGCCAGCGCGCCGACCACGAACAGGCCCAGCACCTTCGTCGGCACCAGGTCCAGCCGTTCGCGGCGGATCAGCCGGGCGTTCTCCTCGGCGAGCCGCTCGGCGCTCATGCCGAGGCCGTGGTCGGTGATCACGACGTGCGTGCCCTCGGCGCCGGAGCGGACGGTGACCTCGACGGGGCTGCCCTCGGGCGAGAACGACACCGCGTTCTCCAGGAGTTCGGCCACCATCAGCGTGAGGTCACCGATGATGTCCGGCTCGACCAGGGCGTCCGACGCGGCGTACAGCCGTACCCGCCGATAGCCCTCGATCTGCCCGAGCGCGGCCCGTACGACGGTGGACAGCGCGGTCGGACCCGCGTCCAGCACCGTCTCGCGGATGCCGGCCAGCAGCATCAGGCTGTCGGCGTTGCGGCGCAGCCGTACGGCGATGTGGTCGATGGAGTACAGCCGTTCCAGCAGCGCCGGGTCGGTCTCCCCCCGCTCCACCGCGTCGATCAGCGCGAGTTGCCGGGTGGTCAGGTTGCTGACCCGGCGGCCCACGTTGCCGAACATCTCCGCGGTGTTGCGCCGGCTGAGCACCTGGCGTTCCAGCAGCGCGGCGGCGGTGGTCTGCACCCGGTTGAACGCCTCCGCCAGGTCGCCGATCTCGTCGCGGGCCGTGACCGGCATGTCCCGCAACCGGGGCGGTCCGTCGTCCTCGGCGTCGTCGTCGGCCACCCGGGCCAGCTCACGTCCGGCGACCTCGGCGACCTCCCGCGCGGCTCCGGTGAGCGCCTGCACGGGCCGGACCACCGAGCGGCGCACCAGCACCGCGAAGGCGATCCACAGCGCGAAGGCGATCAGCGCGCCGCTCAGCAGCAGGCCGGCCCGCCACCGGGCGCCGTCGGCGGCGCCGTCGGCCCGGTCGGCGATCTGGCCGATCAACGCGGTGGTGATCTTCAGCCGCGCGGCGGCCTGTTCGGGGTAGGCGGGGTAGTCGGTCAGCGCGTCCTGCACCGCCCGTCGCAGCCCCGGCTGGTCGTTCGTCTCCAGCCGGCCCACGACGACCTGTAGTTCGGCGTAGGCCTCGGCGATCTCCCGCTGTGCCTGCGTGTGTTCGATGCCGGAGAACCGCTCGGCCTGCGCCTCGGTGGCGAACCGGCCGAAGCGCTCGGCCTGGTGGGTGTACAGCTCGTACGCGCCGACCGCGCTGGTGAACTCGATCTGCGCGTTGGTGTCGCCCGTGGTGGCGGCGAACACGTTGGTCTCGAAGGCGCCGTGGGCGGCGTCCGCGCGCAGCAGGGAGTCCAGCAGGCTGCCGGTGAAGGTCTCGGCGAGGTCGGCGTCGCGGTCGAGGCCGAGGCCGTCGATCAGGCTCTGGGCGGCGCCCGCGTAGGCCGGGTCGATGTTGTCGGCGGGCAGGTACGACTGCTCCACCGAGGTACGCAGGCTGGTGAGGCCCTCGACCCCGCGCAGGGCCTGCGCCTCGCTCTCCGGCAGCCGGTCCCCGAAGGCCTCGCGCACCTTGGCCACCTGGGAGTCGACCGCGTGCTGCGCCGCGCGGTAGGCGGACGTCGACGGCTTCGCGTCCCCGGACTCGTAGCGCGTCGAGAGCAGGATGGCCTGCTGGTGCTCGGCCTCCACCCGGTCCACCAGCCGCGCCACCTGTGCGCTGTCGCGCACCAGCCGGGCCGCCGAGGCCGCGCTGGACGACTGCCGCACCAGGTCGGTGAAGAGGTACGCCAGAAGAACCGCGATGACCGCGAGGGGGATGCCGACGAGCAGATTGAGTTTGCGCCGGAAGGGCCAGCGGTCGGCGAATCCCCGTGCTCCGCCCCGGGTGGGGGCGTGCCGGGCGGGCGCGTCCACCTGGTTCGTGGACACCGGGCCTCCTTCATGGGTGTCTTGTCCGGGGGAGCCGTCACTCCCGGACCTGAGGGCTGCGTCGCCCCCGGAACGCCTGCGTCACGACACCGAAGCGGGCCCCGCGCACCGCTGTGGTCGATACCAACTCGGGTGAGACTACAGGCCTCTTGAGGTGTGGATCAGCTCACCTTTCATCAAGAATCCGTTACAAAGAGACTGCTCTATGTGCGCGAGTGACCGCAGATCGAGGCCAATCGGTGATCTGATGCCCTTGACTGACCGAGAACCGGCTGGATTGGATCAGCGCGTGACTTCCACGACCCACATCAGCAGGTCCATCCGGAGGAACCGAGGCGCGGCGGCGGTCGCCCTCGCGGCGGCGACGGCTCTGCTGGCGGGCTGTTCCTCCAACGACGGCAAAGACGGCAACCCCCTGTCGGACGACAGCAAGGCCAGCGGCGACACCGTCGTCGTCGGATCCAACAACTTCCCCGAGAGCACCCTGCTCGCCGACATCTACGGCGAGGCGCTCAAGGCCAAGGGGATCAAGGTCACGTACAAGCCGAACATCGGCAGCCGCGAGACCACCTACGGTCTGATCAAGAACGGTTCCATATCGGTCCTGCCCGAGTACAACGGCGCGCTCCTGGCCTACCTCGACCCGAAGGCCGCCCCGAAGACCCTCGCGGAGACCACGGACGCCATCAACGCCAAGCTGGACTCCAAGCTCACGCTGCTGAACCCGGCGTCGGCGCAGGACAAGGACTCGATCACGGTCAACGCGGCCACCGCGAAGAAGTACCACCTCACCGAGAAGTCCTCCATCGCCGACCTGAAGGACATCGCCGAGGACCTGGTCATCGGCGCCTCGCCGGAGTTCCAGACCCGGCAGCAGGGTCTGGTGGGCCTGAAGTCCGTCTACGGCCTGGAGTTCAAGTCCTTCAAGGCGCTGGACGCGGGCGGCCCGCTCACGCTGGCGGCGCTGAAGAAGGACGCCGTGCAGGCCGCGGACATCTTCACCACGGACCCGAACATCTCCAAGGAGAAGTTCGTCGTCCTGCAGGACCCGAAGAACCTGTTCGGCTTCGAGAACGTCCAGCCGCTCGCCTACAAGGGCGCGCTGTCCAAGGAGGGCGTCGACGCGCTCAACGCCGTCTCCGCCAAGCTCGACACCGCGACCCTGCTGGACCTGGACACCCAGGTGCAGGCCCAGAACAAGGACCCGCTGGACGTCGCGAAGGCGTGGCTGAAGTCGGCGGGGCTGGGCTGAGGCCGCACCGCCCGGAAGGGCCGGGAAAGCCGGAACCGGCGCGGGGACCGGAACGGCCAGCTGACGGGAACGGCCAGGTGACCGGAACGGCGGGAACAGCCGGGACGGCTGGAACGGCCCAGATCGACTAGATCGACTAGATCGACTAGATCGACCAGAACAACCAGAACGACCAGGAACTGTCAGGAACGACCGTGGACGTGCCGACGCGGGTGCCCCCGCAGCCAGGGGACACCCGCGTCCCGCTCGACGGCGGCGGCCTCACTCTCCCCGCCCTGATCCGGCTCGCCGACGGTACGGCCGTACCCGCCGTCGACCCCGGCGCCCTGGACCGGGTCCGCCGCGCCCGGGAGACGGCCGACCGGCTCGCCGCCACGGGGCGCTGGTACGGCCGCGGCACCGGCGTCGGCGCGCACCGCTCGGTCGCCGTCGACCCGGCCGAGGAGACCGCCCACGGCCTGCGTCTCCTGCGCAGCCACGCGGGCGGGGCCGGTCCGCTGCTGCCGGCCCGCACGGTTCGCGCGATGCTCGCCATCCGCGCCAACCAGCTTCTTTCCGGCGGCTCCGGGATCCACCCGTCCTTCGTCACCGCCCTCACCGACGCCCTCCGCCTCGGCGTGCACCCGGCGGTCAACGAGTACGGCGGCGTGGGCACCGGCGACCTGACGGCCCTGGCCCAGACAGGCCTGACCCTCCTCGGCGAACGCCCTTGGCTGGCACCGGACGACTCATCGGCCTCACCTCGCGCGGGCGGAACCGTGCCGGTGGGGGAGCGGGCGGGGGTCGGGCCGGGGCTCGGGGCCGGGGAGGTGCCGGAGTGTCCGGCGGCTGCTGGTCCGGCGGTCGGGGGTGTGGGTACCGGGGAGCGGGTGACGGTCGGGGGTGTGGGCACCGGGCCGGGGGAGGTGTCGGGTGGGGGTGTGCTCGGTGGGGAGCGGTCGCCTTCCGGCGGCGGGGCGCCCGGTGCTGTCGCCGTCGGCGCGGAGCAAGCGGCCCTGGCAGCGGCGGACCTGACCGGGACGGTCGACGGTGTGCACGTCGGCGAGGCCCGTCCCCGGGGCGTCGGCGACGGAGACCGGACCGCCGGTGAGCTGCCCGCTCCGGTCACCCTGCGGGCCGGCGACGCCCTCGCGCTGCTCAGCAGCAACGCCCTCGCCCTCGCGCAGGCCGCCCTCGCCGGGCACGAGACCGAGCTGCTGCTGCGGGCCACGCACGTGGTCGCGGCACTGTCCCTCGCCGCCGTGTCGGGCTCGCCGGAGGCGTACGCCGCGCCGGTGCACGCCCTGCGGCCCTACCCCGGCCCGGTCCGTGCCGCCGCCGAGGTACGGCGTCTGCTCGGCCTGCCCGACGACCCGGCGGCGGGCCTGGGGAACGGGCTCCCCGCAGCGGGCCGCCGGATCCAGGACCCGTACGGATTCCGCGCGTTCCCGCAGGTGCACGGCGCCGCCCTCGACGCCTCGGCCGCGCTGCGCCGGATCGTCGAGACCGAGATCAACTGCCCCTCGGAGAATCCCGTCCTGACCCCCGAGGGCCATCTCTACCACCACGGCGGCTTCTTCGCCGCTCCCCTCGCGCTGGCGCTGGACGGCCTGAACCTCGCCCTGCTGAAGACCGCGCAGCTCTCCGCCGCACGCCTGTCCGCGCTGAGCCGCCCCGACCTCACCGGCCTGCCCGCCTTCCTCGCCACCGGCCCGGCCGGCAGCTCCGGCACGATGATCCTGGAGTACACCGCCAACTCGGCGCTCGCCGAGCTGCGCTCCAGCGCTGCCGCGCCGGCCTCGGCCGGGCACGCCGTCCTCTCCCACGGCCTGGAGGAGGCCGCCGGCTTCGCCGGGCAGGCGGCCCGCCAGACGGAACGGGCCCGCGCCGCCTACGCCACCGTCCTCGCCTGCGAGCTGGTGTCCGCCGTCAGGGCCTTGCGCCTCCATCCGGAACCGCCGGCCCTCCCCGCCCTCACCCTCGCCGCCGCCACGCTCCCCACCGGCGTGGAGGACCGCCCACTGACCGGGGACATCGAGACGGCGACGGAACTGCTGCCCCGCCTCGCGGAGTTGTGAGCGAGGAAGACGAGCGTGGGAGTGGTGAGCGCGGGAGTGGTGAGCGCCGTTCAGCGCGGGCGTGGACGAGGGCACGGTCCAGGTCGTCGCGCATGCCCTCCTCCACACGCTCCACAGCCGGCTCAGAGGTCGAACTCGTGCGGCGGCAGGTCCAGCGCGTAGCACGCCTCGCGCACCACGGCCTGCTCGTCCTTGTCGAAGTCGCCGTCCGCGCCACCGATGACGATGCCGATCTGGATGACGGCCCGCGCCTCGGCGGGCTTCTTCTTCGCCTTGGCGATCTCCTGCAGCACGCTCACCTTGCCGAAGGCGAAGTCCGTCGTCAGCTTGTCCAAGTTCGCCTCGAAGCGCCGGCGGAGGTCGTCCGCGGGGAAGTTCTGCAACACCTCGTTGGTGGCGATGAGCTGGGCCACCCGCTGCCGCTCCGACGGATCCACCGTCCCGTCGGCGGCGGCCACCAGCGCGCACATCGCCATGCTCGCATCGCGGAACGCGCCGCTCTTCAGGTCGTTCTTCTTCGCCACCAACTGCGTCTGCATCTGTGACGCCGACTCCTTGATGCGGTCCCACAGGGCCATGCGCACTCCTCGTATCGGCCGCCGGGTGCTTCCGGCAGCCCGACGGTAACTTCTACAACAACGTAGAAACTGATGGGGCGGCCGGGAAGTTCCGGAGATCTACACTCAGTCCGCGGACACGGCGGACACAGCCCGAACACAGCGACGGACCCACGACGAACCCACGACGAACCCAACGGAGGAAGGCGACAGTGGCGACAGCGCCCGGTACCGGCCACCAGGACCCCTCCGCCGAGGTGCTCGCCCAGGCGGCCGCCGCCTTCGGACTGCTCGCCGCCCCCGCCCGGCTGCACATCGTGTGGGCGCTGACCCAGGGCGAGAGCGACGTGACCGGCCTCGCCGAGCGGGTCGGCGGTGCCCTGCCCGCCGTCAGCCAGCACCTGACCAAGCTCAAACTCGCCGGACTCGTCCGCTCCCGCCGCGAGGGCCGCCGTCAGGTCTACTTCGTCGACACCGCCGAACAGGCCGCCGTGGTCGACGTCGTACGCCTCCTCGTCAGCCGGCTCGCCGAGCGGGAGGCACCCGCCACCGTCCCGGCCCGCCGGCTCCGTGGCCTCTGATCCCGGGACCGGCACCGTCCTCCAGTAGCTGCGGCGCCTGGACACCGGCCCGCGCGGACTCGCCGACGCCGAGGACGCCGCCCGGCTCGCCGCCCTCGGCGACAACACCCCGCCCCGCCCGCACACCCCCTGGCCGATCCGCCGGCTGCGCGGCTTGCGCGACTCCTTCACCGCCGTGCCGCACACCCTCGGTGCGACGACCAGGCCGTGTTCCACTCGGCCTGGTTCACCGAGAACCTGATCACCCAGGCCCTGGTCATGCTGTTGCCGCGCAGCGGCCCCTCGGACGGCGGCGGCTGCGCGGCCCGGCCGGTCGGCTGGGCGGCGGCCCTGCTCGCCGCCGTCGCCCTCGCCCTGCCGGCAGGCCCGCTGGGCGCCGCACTCGGCCTGACCGCGCTGCCCGTCGCCTGCCATCTCCCGCTCGCCGCCGTCCCCGCCCTGTACGCCCTGGTCCTCAGGGCGGCGAAGGCCCGTCACGACCGGCGTGTGCCGCAGCCCGGCCCGGTACCACCGCCCGCCCCAGGCCGGGTGCGCGCTTTCCGCCCTCAGGCCGGGTTGTACAGGTGCGCAACACAGCGAGCGTTGCCGCAAGGTGAGACAAGCGAGACGAAGAAGGGGGCGGTCATGCTCCGCAACGGACTTGAGCCCTGGCATCTGCTGATCGTCGCGATCGTGTTCCTCCTGCTGTTCGGGTCCCGGAAGTTTCCCGACACCGCCCGTGCGCTGGGCACGTCCATGCGCATCCTCAAGAGCGAGGCCAAGGCGATGAAGGAGGAGGACGGTACGCAGCGCTCCGCCGGCTGAGCGGCCCCCTCCTTTCGCTCCTCTCCTAGCCTTCGTCGCCTTCGTCCTCCTCCCCCTCGAAGAAGTCCCCGACCTCGTCCACGACTTCCGCGGCCACCATGCCGCCCGCGACGCCCACGGCGAGGCCCGCCGCGCCGGCGGCCACGGCCGTGCCCAGGCCCGGGCCGGAGTGGTGGGTGCCGGGGGAGTAGTGACCGGGCTGGGGCGCGCCGCCGTGGCCGTACGCCGCATGGCTGCCGTAGGCGTCGCGGTGCTCGGTCACCTGGCGGATCCAGCCGTCCACCTCTCTCTGCCAGTCGAGGGCCGGCGCGTCCTCGTGGCGCACGGTGAAGCGGGTCAGGGCGTCGTGTCCCGATGACCACGGCCCGCCGCGCTTGTCCGCCTCCAGGACCACCTCGACGCCCATGGGGGAGGCGAGGAAGGTCAGCTCGATCTCGTTCACCGCGTGCGCGTACTGGGGGGCCGGGGTCAGCTCGATCTCCTGGTAGAACGGCAACTGCTGGCCCGTACCGCCGATGCGGCCGTACTCCAGGTCGGCCGAGCGGAAGTCGAAGCCCAGTGCGCCGAGGGCCTCCAGCACGGCCTCCTGCACCGGCAGGGGGCGGACGGTGAGCGGATCCAGGTCGCCCTTGTCCCGGGCGCCGGCCACCGCGACCTCGGTGCGCACACCCAGCACGATGCCGAGCGGCTGGCCGTGCAGTTCGGTCACCGGGGTCTCCCAGGGGAGCGGCACTGAACGGCAGCTCGCGTTCCTCCTGTTCACCGAGTCGGAAACCGCCACCGACGGTGAACCGCTCGAAGGCGACCGCGCCCTCGCTCTCGGCCTCCGCGTGCTCCGCCTCCACGCGGGCGATCAGCTCCAGGCCGATGCGCTCGACCTCCACGGCCGTCGCACCGCCCCGCAGCAGCACCCGGCCCGCCAGAGTGCCGCCGGGCAGCGCCGCGCCGCCGTCCAGCACCGTGTCCACGGAGGGGCCGCCGACCCCGAGCGCGCCCAGCAGCCTCTTGAACACCATGCCGTAACTCCTTCGTTCATCACGTCACCCGGACGGCACTCCACCGCCGTCCGACTGCCCGATGAACTCCCGGCACGGGCAAAGAAGTTCCCAAGTCACCTGTTCGGGGGACCCCTGGTTTGTGATCCGGCCCGGTTCGGCCTCCTCCGTCCCAGGGGACGAAGCAGGGGTTCGGCCCCTCGCCGCTGAGGCGACGCTCGGGTACGCCACCACTCGGCCACCGAGGCCCGGCTGGGCTCGACCCCCGCCACCGAGGGCCCGACGAGGTGTGGTCACCCGGCCACCGAGGCCGGTACGCCACGGCGCCACCGAGACCCGGTATGCCACGGCCACTCCGCCATCGACGCTCCGGCGCCGTCAACCCAGCGCCAAGGACGCCCAGCACACACCAAACCCGCACCAAGCTCCCGGCACCACTCAGGCCCCGGCTGCACCACGCCCCGGCTCAGACGGTCCCCTCCGCCCCCTCCGACGTCAGGGTGTGGGCGTCGGCCCGCTCCTGCTTGCGGCGTCCGCGGCGGCTGACGCGTGGTTCCTGGTCCGGGAGCCAGCCGAACGTGAGGCAGCTGCCGGTGGCGCCGAGGAGCAGGCCGATGAAGAAACCGCCCAGGTTGGAGGTGAGCCAGCTGCCCAGGGAGAGCAGGATGCCGGTGACGGAGTAGAAGAGCCGCTGGGAGGGGTTGAAGAGGATCAGCAGGCCCAGCAGCACCATGAGGGTCGGCAGCAGATAGCCGGCCAGGCCCTGCATGCCGATGTGCAGTACGACCTTCAGCGAGGCCTTCTCGGTGAGCAGGATCTCGCCGCCGCCGAGGGTGAGCAGCAGCCCGCCCCAGAACGGCCGGCGGGCCCGCCATCCGCGGAAGGCGAGCCTCGGTCCTGGACGTGGACGGTCCGGCACGGGGATCAGCAGCCCGAGTCGCTGAAGCGGAGCTTGAGACCCGGCAGCTTGAACACGCCAGCGGTGGTCGCGTAGTTGGTCTGCCGCAGATGGGCGATGCGCACGGTGTCGGCCTGCTGGCTGAAGACGCCGACCGGACCCTTCACGCCCGCCTTGGTCAGCGTGCTGGCGTCGTTGCCGATCTCGATGTTGTTGAACGCCGCGTCACCCGACAGCTCGGTGGAGTCGGTGGTCAGGTCGGTCGCGCTGACCTTCTCGGACCCGCCGCCCGCGGTGATCAGCAGGTTGGTGCCGCCGAGGTCGACGCTCTGGCACAGCTTGGTGAGCGTGGCGTGCTTGATCGCGGAGGTGACGACGAGCACCTGGCCGCCGGTGTCGCCAGCGTTCGGGCTGCCCTCCGCCATGTTGTCGAGCCCGCCGAACTGCTCGAACCCGGTGCCGTTGAGTTCCGTGGCGGTGACCGTGAAGGGCATGCCGGAGATGGCGAACTGCACACCCAGCGCTCCCTGTGCGGTGAGCACCGCGAGGCCGGCGGCGACCAGGGTGGCGGGTACCGCCATCACGGCGGCCCGGCGGGCCCGGACACGGCCGCGTCTCTCGCCGCCGGCGGTGGTGGTCCCGACGGTGTTCTGGGCTTCGGGCGGTGTGTCGCTTCCCGGTATGTCGGGGGTGTTGCCGGCGGACGGGACGTCCGGGGACGAGGCCATGTCTGCTCCCATGGGCGCGGATCAATGCGGGTTGGGCTTCAGTGGCGCGGTGTCCTGGCGCGGACAGCGGATGCCGCGCACGCCTCCTCGCAACTCCCGGCGGGCGCAAGGGCTTTCTCGTTACGCGGCAGTAGCCTCCGAGGAAGTTACCGCCGGTTACATTCAGGGGTCAAGGGAGATGTGGAAAAAGGGTGTCGGATGTGCGTGGACCGCAACCGGCCTGGCCCAACTACCTTTCAACCACTTGACCCTGACGGTTGGTCAGGTCTACAACTTGCCCTGTTTCCACGGATCCGTGGCGCCGGATCCGGCAAGTGGCACCAGCCGCGTCAGGCGTGGCACCCGTCGCGTCCCTCATGCGGCACCGGCCGCGTTCCCGGCCCTGTCACGGCAACCGCTCCACCTCGCAGCGCGGCTCCGGCACGGGCGCTTCCCTCCTTTCTCTCTCCGTGCCAGGCCGCCTTGTGCCCGGCCCGGCCGGAGGTTTCCCCCCGAGGCCTTCGGCCGGTGCCCGGTGTGCCGCCGGCGCGGGTCCGCCGCGTACGGAGAAGGCGTGACGGCCCCGCGCCGGCGGCATCGGCACCGATCGCCACCCCCACCTCACCTCATCTGTCCCCCCACTTCGGAAGAGAGGCACCCGCATGCGTACGCGCTCCCTCCTCGCTCTCGCCGGTACCGCCACGGCGCTCGCCCTCACATGGGCCACCCCGGCCTCCGCGGCCGGCACGGTGCTCACCACCGGCAGCGCCGGCGGCACCGCGGTCGCCGTCGGCGACACCCTCACCGCGCCGCTGGCCTCCGGCACCTCCGCCACCTTCTACTCCAGCGCGACCGCCACCAGCGGGATCAAGTGCACCGGCTCGCAGTTCACCGCCCAGGTCACCGGCAACCCGACCGCACCCGGCACGGCCACCGAGTCCGTCACCGCGCACACCTTCAACAGCAGCACCTGCACCAGCAATGTCACCGGTGTCCTCGGCGTCAACGGCATCACCATCAACAACCTGCCCTACTCGGCGACGATCACCTCGGACGGCACCCTCACCGTCTCGCCCGCGAGCGGCTCCGTCATCCAGGCCACCGTCCAGCTGCGCACCCTGCTGGGCACCGTGACCTGCGTGTACCAGGCGCCCAGCCTGACCGGTAAGGCCGACAACACCGACAGCAGCATCACCTTCACCAACCAGCAGTTCACCAGGACCTCCGGCTCGTCGCTGTGCTTCGCCAACGGCTACTTCACGGCCAAGTACGCACCCGTCACCGACGCGGGAGCCCGGGTCTACGTCAACTGACCGACCGCACCGTCCGGTTCAGCGTCGTCGTGGACGTCGTAGCCGCAGAGTCAGGGCGGCGCCCCCGGTGAGCAGCAGCACCGCGGTGGCGCCGCCCGCCAGCAGCGGCGCCGAGGGTCCCGAGCCGCCGTGCGTGGTCTCCGCGACCGGAGACCCGTCGCCGACGGCGGCCTCGGCGTGCTCATCGCCGTGACCGGACCGATCGGTTGAACTCGCCACCGGGGAACTCGGCGCCGATGATGCCGGCGCAGCCGAAGGAGCCGACGCATCCGGTGCGCTCGCCGTCGGCGCGGGCCGAGTGGACCTCGCCGCCCCGGCGGCTTTCCCGCGCTCGGGGAAGACCACGTCGGAGCACGCGTAGTACGTGTCCGGCGTGCTGCTGTTCTGCCAGATGGTGTACAGCACCTGACGCCCTGTCCGGTCCGCCGGCAGCTTCGCGTTCACGTGGTACGCCCCGTCGCGCAGCGGCGGGTCGGTGACCTCGGCGAAGGGCCGCGCGGGCAGGTCGGACCACGCCAGTGGCCGCGAGGGGTCGTAACCCTGCTTGGTCAGGTACAGCTTGAACGTGCCCGTGTGCGCGATGGTCGACGCGTAGGTCACCGTCAGACGGCCGCCCGGTGTCAGCCGCGTCGCCGGCCAGTCCCGCCGGGCCAGGTCCAGGCCCCGGTACGCCGGCAGGTTCCCGCTGCACAGCCTGCCGTCCGGAATCATCTGCCGGTCGCGGCCGGCCACCCCTGCCACACGCAGGTTGTCCCAGGCGGTGAACGGACCGCCGTTCGCCGTGATCGCCGCCCGGCAGGCCGGCGTCCGCGCGGCGTCCCCCTCGGGTGAGCAGGCGTAGACGCGGCTGACCGGGTTCGTGGGCGCTCCGTGCGCCTGGGCAGACCCCGCCGCCCACGGCAGGAGCAGGAGCGGTGCCGTCGCGGCGGCCACCCTGACGCTCAGGCGGGCGGTCATCCGGGTCATCCGAGTCATCCGGGCGTCTCCTCGGCGGGCGCGGGAACGGGGTCTGCGGCGTCCAGTACGGCCCCGCCGGCCGCCGCGTTCAGCCGGTCCGGCGCACCCGCGCGCGGGGGGCGCGAAAGCACCGACCGGTTCGGCTGTTTTGCGCCTGCTTCCACATCCTGTTGAGGAGTCGGCCGTCCGCCTCGTATCGTGGCGATCATGGGGCGGCGCCCGTCGTCCCGAGGCTGCCGGACACCGGTCGGCGACGAAGGGGAACCGATGAGGTCTCGCCCGTTGAAGGGGTGCGGAGCATCCGGCCGGCGTCGAGCGGAGCGATGACACGTGCCGTACCGCGCGCGTGGTCCGCCGGACTCCCGTTGCCGTTCGGTGAGTTATCGTATGCAACGGGTCAGAAACAAACCGCATGTCCTGTTTTTAAGCGCGAGGAGGGGGTCCAGGATGCCAAGGCAGTTACGTGCCGAACAGACCCGGACGACGATCATCACGGCCGCCGCCGATCTGATCGACCGGCACGGATACGAGTCCACCAGCCTGAGCGACATCGTCGCACACGCGAAGGTCACCAAGGGCGCCCTCTACTTCCACTTCGCCGCCAAGGAGGATCTGGCCCACGCCATCCTGGAACTCCAGGCGAAGGCAGCGCGGCGGCTCGTGGCCGACGTCGAGAGCCGCGGCTGCTCCTCGCTGGAGGCCCTGATGCGCACCACGTTCGGGATCGCCCGGCTCGCCGTGGAGGACCCCGTACCGCGCGCCGGACTCCGCCTGGCCACCGCGGACATCGCCGTACGGCCGCCGCTGCGGCACCCGTTCACCGAGTGGCTCGACTTCGCCACCCGCAAGTTCACCGGAGCCGTCCGGGAAGCCGACGTACACGGCGATCTCGACGTCGGCGTCGTCGCCCACTCCCTCGTCTGCTTCTTCATCGGCACCCGGGTCGCGGGCCGCTCGCTCGAACCGACCGGACGGCTGCCGCGCAGAGTGGCCGAGATGTGGCACCTCATGATCCGCGGGCTCGTCCCGGTGCACCGCCGCCCCCGCTATGTCACCCTCGCCACGCAGCTGGAGCGGGAGATCCGTACCGCCTGACGCCCGCGATACGGTGACGGACATGCCCGACATCCCCTTCGCACCCGTGATCCTCGGCAACGAACCCGGCTCGTTCCCGCACAGCGTGCTGGCCGAACGGCACCCCGCGATCATCCGGCAGGTACGGGACGCCTTCCCGTACGGCCCGGGGCAGCACACAGCGCTGGACGAGCTGATGAAGAGCTGCACCGAGGGGACCGTCGAACCGCTCCCCGCGGACGCCCCGGACCGGGACCGGTGGCACGACTGGGGCCTCGCCGACCACACCGGCCGGTCCTGGTACGACGTGCCCTGGCTGTGGGCCGAGAGCTACTTCTACCGCCGGCTGCTGGACGCCGTCGGCTGGTTCGGGCCGGGCGCCTGGCAGGGCATCGACCCCTTCCGCCCCTTCAAACGCGCCGAACTCGACGCCCCTCAGACCGACGAGGAACTGGCCGCCCTGGACGGCCTGCGGGACCTGCCGGAGGACGAGCGGGCGAGCGCCCTGCTGCACGGCTCCCTCTGGGGCAACCGCGCCGACCTCGGCTTCCGGCTCTCCGCCGCGGGCGCCCAGGCCGGGGAACCGGCCCCCGCGCTGGTCGCGGACGACAGCGAGACCCTGTGGGCGCTGCTGCCGTCCGCCGGAAGCGGCACGCTCGTGCTCGTCGCGGACAACGCGGGCCGCGAAATCGTCCCCGACCTCCTGCTGATCGCCCATCTCCTCGCCGAGGGCCGGACCGCGCGAGCGGTGCTGCACGTCAAGCCGTACCCGTACTACGTCTCCGACGCCACCACCGCCGACGTGGTCGACGCGCTGCACCGGCTGCGCGCGGCCCACGGTACGGCCGCCGAGTACGGGCGCCTGCTCTGGTCGGCCATGGCCGACGGCCGGTTCACCGTCCGCGCCCACCCCTTCTCCTGCGCCCCGCTGCCGTACGCCGCGATGCCGGACGACCTGCGCGCCGAGTTCGCCGCGGCCACGCTGACCATCGTCAAGGGCGACCTCAACTACCGTCGCCTGGTGGGCGACCGGCTCTGGCCGCCCACCACCCCCTTCCCGGAGACGACCGCGTACTTCCCCGGCCCGGTCGCCGCGCTGCGCACCCTCAAGTCCGATGTGATCACCGGTCTGTCCGCGGCGACCGAGGCCGAACTGGTGGCGGCCGAGGGGCAGAGCTGGCGGACGAGCGGCACGCACGCGCTGATCCAGACCGACCCGAAAGGCGACGGGGAAGAACGCGTCAGGTGATGTGCAGCGGCAGTGCCTTGATGCCGTTGATGAAGTTCGACACCAGCCGTCCGGCCGGCCCGGCGGGACGCGGCGGTGCGGGAAGGGCGCGCAGCGTCTCCTCGTGAAGCAGCCTCAGTTGCAGCCGGGCGAAGTGAGCGCCCAGGCACACGTGCGGGCCGTCCCCGAAGGAGACGTGCGGATTGGGGGAGCGGGTGAGATCGAGCCGGTCGGGAGCGGGGAAGACGCGCTCGTCGCGATTGGCCGAGGCGTGGAACACCACGACCTTGTCGCCCGCCCGGATCATGCGGCCCGCCAGCTCGGTGTCCCGTACGGCCGTCCGGCGGAAGGTCAGCACGGGCGGATGCCAGCGCAGCAACTCGTCGACGGCGGACGGTACAGCCACCGTCCCGGCGCGCAGCGGCTCGTACGCCTCCGGATGCTCCGCCAGCGCCAGCAACCCGCCCGGGGCCGCACCGCGCACGGTGTCGTTGCCCGCCACGGTGAGCAGGAAGAAGAACATCTCCAGTTCGGCGTCGGCGAGTTCGGTGTCGTGGGCGAGCGTCGTCATGATGTCGTCCGCCGGATACCGCCTCTTGTACGCGGCCAACTGCCCGGCGTAGGCGAACATGTCCGCCAGCATCGCCGGTGACCGCGGATTCACCGGCCTGCCCGCCCCGTCCCGCACCGGCGGACCGGCCTCGTCCGGGTCCTGGTAGCCGATGACCCGCTGCGTCCAGTGCAGCAGCAGCCGCCGGTCGCTCTCCGGGACGCCCAGCAGATCCGCCAGATTCAGCAGGGCGTACTCGTCGGTGACGGCGGACACCAGGTCCACCGTGCCGTCCCCCGCCCGCGCCGCCTCAAGCGCGCCCGCGAGCAGCGCGCGCGCCCGCTCCCGGGCGACCGCCGCGAACCGGTCCACGCGCCCCGGCGTGAAGGCGCGGCTCACCAGCCGCCGCAACCGCCCGTGACCGGGCGGGTCCTGGTTGAGCATCATCCGCCGGATGAACGGCAGATCCTCCGGATCCGGGTCACGGATCTGGGTCGCGCCGACATACGACGAGTACGTCCCCGAGTCCTTCAGCACACGTACGACATCCGCGTGCCGGGTCACCGCCCAGAACCCGGGGCCGGCCGGCCAGCCCAGCACCTCCGGCTCCTCCTGCCAGGCCACCGGATGGTGGTCGCGCAGCACCCGGTAGTCGTCGTAGGGCACCCCGGCGGCGTACCGGCGCGGATCGAAGACGTCCGGGACCGGCGGCGCCTCCCGCACGCTCACGTCGCCCCGCCCGCCCGGGTGTCGCCCGGGTCGTCGGCCCGCAGGAAGTCCTCGACGGTACGGACCAGGTCCAGCGGGGTCTCGTCCATCGCGTAGTGACCGGCGCCCGGCAGCACGGTCAGCTCCGCGCGTGGATACCAGGACAGCCAGGTCTGCCGCATGACCTCCGCGGACAGCGCCGGATCCAGCGCGCCGGCCACGGTCAGCGCCGGTACCTCGCTGCCCACGACGTCGGCGGCGAAGTCCTCGCCCGCCCACGAGTCGAGCCAGGCACGGAACGCCTTGGGGTCGCTGCGCTCCAGCGAGCGGGCGACCATCCGGTCCAGCCAGGCGGCGGGCCGGCGGCCTCCGGTGGTGAAGTCGATGATCGCCCGCCGGTTCTCCGCCCGGTGCGCCGCGTCCGTGAACAGCGCCGCCTGCTCGCCGGCCAGCGGCATGCCCGAGGCGGGCACGGGAGACACCCCGGCGATCCGGCGCAGCCGGTGCGGGGCCACGGTGAGCAGCCGCTGCGCCACCGCGCCCCCCATCGAGTGCCCGACCACCGAGAACCGCTCCCAGCCGAGCCGGTCCGCCAGCTCCACCAGGTCCACGGCCGCCTCGGCCGTCGTGTACGCGCCGGTGGCGTCCCGGGCCTCGCCGTAACCCCGCAGGTCCACCAGCGCATAGCTGAAGGAGGTGCGGTCAAGGTCCGGCAGGACGGCCGCGTAGGCGGACCGGTCGGCGAACCAGCCGTGCACGGCGAACACCTTGTGGGCGCCGTCGCCGTGCACCTCATGGGGCAGCACGAAGGAGGTCATGCGCCTACCGTGGCCCCCGCGCGCGGACACGGCAAGGGAACCAACGCCACATCCCCCCACCGGAGTTCCAGGTTTCGCGAGCGGTTCACGCGATGGTGTGATCATGTGCCGCCGGGTGGATGGGCGTTCGGGGCCACGGGTAGGGCCCGGCCATGACGCAGCCGTTCGAACTCCCGCACTTCTACATGCCGTACCCCGCGCGGCTCAACCCGCACCTGGACGAGGCCCGGGCCCACTCCACCCGGTGGGCACGCGACATGGGCATGCTGGAGGGCTCCGGGATCTGGGAACAGGCCGACCTGGAGGCGCACGACTACGGCCTCCTGTGCGCCTACACCCATCCCGACTGCGACGGACCCGCTCTGTCACTGATCACCGACTGGTACGTGTGGGTGTTCTTCTTCGACGACCACTTCCTGGACATGTACAAGCGCACCCAGGACCGGGCCGCCGGAAGGGTCCACCTGGACCGCCTGCCGCTGTTCATGCCGCTCGACCCCGCCGCCCCCGTGCCGGAGCCGGAGAACCCGGTGGAGGCCGGACTGAAGGACCTGTGGGCGCGGACGGTGCCGGCGATGTCCGTGGACTGGCGCCGCCGCTTCTCCGTCGCCACCGAGCATCTGCTCAACGAGTCGATGTGGGAGCTGTCCAACATCAACGAGGGGCGCGTCGCCAACCCCGTCGAGTACATCGAGATGCGCCGCAAGGTCGGCGGTGCCCCCTGGTCCGCCGGGCTCGTGGAGTACGCGACCGCCGAGGTGCCCGCCGCCGTCGCCGGCACCCGGCCGCTGCGCGTGCTCATGGAGACCTTCTCCGACGCCGTCCACCTGCGCAACGACCTGTTCTCCTACCAGCGTGAGGTCGAGGACGAGGGCGAGAACAGCAACGGCGTGCTGGTCCTGGAGAAGTTCTTCGGCTGCACCACCCAGGAGGCCGCCGACACCGTGAACGACGTCCTCACCTCCCGCCTGCACCAGTTCGAGCACACCGCGTTCACCGAAGTCCCCGCCGTCGCCCTGGAGAAGGGCCTCACCCCCGGCGAGGCCGCCGCGGTCGCCGCCTACACCAAGGGGCTCCAGGACTGGCAGTCCGGCGGCCACGAGTGGCACATGCGCTCCAGCCGCTACATGAACAAGGGCGCGCGCTCCAGCTCGCCCTGGCAGGCGCCGAGCGGCCTGGGCACCTCCGCCGCCGACATCGGCGCCGTCCTGGCCGCAGCGGGGGCCGAGCGGCTGCGCGCGTACACGCACGTGCCGTACCAGAAGGCCGGGCCGTCCATCGTGCCCGACATCCGGATGCCGTTCCCGTTGCGGCTGAGCCCGCACCTGGACGGGGCCCGGGAGCGCATCCCGGGCTGGTGCCACAGCGTGGGCATCCTGTCCGAGGGCGTGTGGGACGAGGACAAACTCGTCTCCTTCGACCTGGCGTTGGCCTCCGCCGGCATGCATCCGGAGGCCTCGCCGGAAGAGATCGACCTCATCACGCAGTGGCTGGTGTGGGGCACGTACGCCGACGACTACTACCCGGTGGTCTTCGGTTCGCGCCGCGACCTGGCCGGAGCCCGTCTGTGCACCGAGCGGCTGTCGGCGTGCATGCCACTCGACGGCGAGCCTGTGCCCCCCGCGGCCAACGGACTGGAGCGCTCACTCGCCGACCTGTGGCAGCGCAGCACCGCCGGCATGCCCCGGCAGGCCCGGGAGGTCGTACGGAGGTCGGTCGAGGTGATGACCCGAAGCTGGCTGTGGGAGCTGTCCAACCAGTTCCAGCACCGTGTCCCGGACCCGGTGGACTATCTGGAGATGCGCCGGGACACCTTCGGCGCCGACCTCACCATGAACCTCTGCCGGCTGGGCCACGGCCCGGCCATCCCGCAGGAGGTCTACCGCAGCGGCCCGGTGCGCTCGCTGGAGAACTCGGCCGCCGACTTCCTCACCATGGCCAACGACCTCGTGTCGTACCAGAAGGAGATCGAGTACGAGGGTGAACTGCACAACGCCGTCCTGGTCGTGCAGAACTTCTTCCGCTGCGACTACCCCACGGCCGCGCACGTCATCGGCGACCTGATGAACCAGCGCATGCGCCAGTTCGAGCACGTGTCCGAGCACGAACTGCCGGTGCTCTACGAGGACCTGGCACTGACGGACGAGGAACGCGCCGCCGTGGGACGGTACGTGGTGGAGCTGCAGAACTGGATGGCCGGCGTGCTCCACTGGCACCTGGAGTGCCGTCCGCGTTACGGCGCCGAGTACCTGGGCCGCCGCACCCACGGCTTCCTGCCCGACCGGGCGCCGGTCCTGTCGCTCGGCTGACAGCCCCGGAAATCTCCGCGTACGGAATCGGGCATTCAGGGAACTTCGGTGAGTCCTCGGGAGTCTTGTGGAGTAAGGGGAACAACAGAGCCAGAACACACGGGGGTGTTCGACCTTGACCGAGACCATCGAGAGGCTCACCGGACCGACCACGGGCGAGCAGGAGCAGACGCAGGAACTGACGCCGTACGTCGCGCCGCTGACCGTCCCGCCGGTCCTGCGGCCCGCCGCGGACGACGTCCTGCGCGAGACCGAGATCGCCCTGCGCCCGACCTGGGTGCGCCTGCACCCGCAACTGCCGCCGACCCTGATGTGGGGCTACGACGGACACGTGCCGGGCCCGACCATCGAGGTGCGCCGGGGACAGCGCGTCCGCATCGCCTGGACCAACCGCATCCCCAAGGACAGCGAGTACCCGGTCACCTCGGTGGAAGTGCCGCTGCGCACGGACGGCCGCCCGCAGGCCACCACCGAGCCCGGCCGCGAGGGCGTCGAGCCGGACAAGGACGTCGCCGCCCTGCCCGCCTGGTCGGTGACCCATCTGCACGGCGCACAGACCGGCGGCGGCAACGACGGCTGGGCGGACAACGCCGTCGGCCACGGCGACGCCCAGCTGTCGGAGTACCCGAACGACCACCAGGCGGTGCAGTGGTGGTACCACGACCACGCCATGAACATCACCCGGTGGAACGTGATGGCGGGCCTGTACGGCACCTACCTCGTCCGGGACGACGAGGAGGACGCCCTCCACCTGCCCTCCGGCGAGCGGGAGATCCCGCTCATCGTCGCCGACCGCAACCTCGACACCGACGAGGACGGCCGCCTCAACGGCCGGCTCCTGCACAAGACGGTGATCGTCCAGCAGCGCAACCCGGAGACGGGCAAGCCGGTCTCCATACCCTTCACCGGCCCGTACACCACGGTCAACGGCCGCATCTGGCCGTACGCCGACGTCGACCCGGCCTGGTACCGGTTCCGGCTGGTCAACGCCTCCAACGCGCGCATCTTCGAACTCGTCCTCATCGACGAGGACGACCAGCCGGTGCCGGGGATCGTCCACCAGATCGGCAGCGACGGCGGACTGCTGCCGCGCCCGGTGCCGGTCGATTTCGACGCGGAGCTGCCGGCCCTCACCGCCGCGCCGGCCGAGCGCTTCGACCTGCTGGTGGACTTCCGCGGACTCGCGGGCCGGACCCTGCGGCTGGTGAACAAGGGCCCCAACCAGCCGGCGGGGCTGCCCGACCCGGCCGGGGACGTGCCCTGTCCGGCCGTGCTGGAGTTCCGGGTCCGGGAGAGCTGCGCGGAGGACACCTTCGAACTGCCCGAGGTGCTCTCCGGCTCCTTCCGCCGCCTCACCCACGACACCCCGCACGGCCACCGGCTCGTCCTGCTCACCCCGCCCGCCACCAAGGGGGCCGGCGGCCACCCGGAGATCTGGGAGATGACCGAGGTCGAGGACCCGAGCGGCCTGACGCTCCCGGCCGAGGGCATCGTCCAGGTCACCGGACCCGACGGCACCACGAAGACGTACCGGCGCACCGCGCGGACGTTCAACGACGGGCTCGGCTTCACGATCGGCGAGGGCAGCCACGAGCAGTGGAGCTTCCTCAACCTGGCGCCCATCGTGCACCCGATGCACATCCACCTCGCCGACTTCCAGCTGCTGGGCCGGGACGCGTACGACGTCTCCGGCTTCGACCCGGCGGTGGGCGGCACCCGCACCCCGATCCGCTATGACGCCGGCCGGGAGATACCGCTCGCGCCCAACGAGCGGGGCTACAAGGACGTCTTCCGGGTGCCGGGCAACCAGATGCTGCGGGTCATGGGCCGCTTCGACGGCGCGTACGGCCGGTTCATGTACCACTGCCATCTGCTGGAGCACGAGGACATGGGCATGATGCGGCCCTTCGTCGTCATGCCGCCGGAAGCCCTGAAGTTCGACCACGGCGGGGCGCATGGCGGCCACGGCGAGGGCCACACGGGCTGAGAGGGCGGGCCGAAAGGGTGCGCTGAACGCGCCGGCGTGACGGCTATGGCTACCCTCCGTCACCCTCCGGTCAGTCTCACCCTTTCGTGTCTCGTCGCGGCCCACCGCCCCGGGTAGAGCACCAGCCGGAGGCGAGCGAACCATGGAACAGACTGTGTTGCGTCCCAAGCCGATGCCTGGCCGGGACCGGCGGGAGGACGACACCCCCGGCCCCGTCACCCCCGGCCCCGTCCACCGCCCGCACGCCGCGCCCCGGCGCGGACGGCGGCTGCGGACCCTGCTGTGCGGCCTGTGCGCAGGCACCGTGCTGGTGCTCTCCGGCGTCGGCATCGGCACGGTCGGCGCCACGGTGATCGGCATGAGCAGACTCGCCGAGCTGCCACGCCAGGCCCCGCCGCCCGCGCCGTCGGCCAGGGCCACGCCCACGGCCACGCCGACGCCCGTCCCCGACCCGCCCGGTCCGGCCCTGGGCGTGGAGGCCGTCGACGCGGAGAAGGCGGGCGCCCTGGTGGTGGGCGTGCACGTGCCCGGCCCCGGCTACGCGGCGGGCCTGGTCCGCGGGGACGTCGTACTGCAGTGGGGCGAGGCCCGTGTGGACACCGCCGCCGACCTCGCCCGAGCCGTAGGACAGGCCCGCCCCGGCAAGGCGGTACTCCTCACCGTGCGCCACGAGAGCGGCGGCTACCAGCAGTTGACGGTGACCCCAGGAGTGGTGACCTGACCCGATCCGGGCCCACCACGCCGGCGGCCCGGTCACACCAGGAAACCCCTTGGTCACCATCCGTCCCCCACGTCATGATGGACCCACGCCGACTGCCCTCTCGACGGACCGTCGGACGCCGGTCCACGGGACCGGCTCGCGTGCGTCCGTGCGGGCGGGCAGGATGCTGCCCGAGACCCCCATCGCCCCGTTTCCTCACCCGCCCCGGAGGCCCGGATGACCGGTAGTACGCCCGCGCCCTTCACCGCCGCCGACTACAGGGCCCGTATGGAGCGTGCCGTGCGCTCCGCCGTCGACGCCGGCCTCGCGGGACTGCTCGTGGCGCCGGGACCGGACCTGGTGTGGCTCACCGGCTACACACCCACCGCGGTCACGGAGCGGCTGACCCTGCTGGTCCTCGCGCCCGGCCGGGACCCCGTGCTCGTCGTGCCCACCCTGGAGGCCCCGGACGCCGACCAGGCGGCCGGTGCCGCCGCGCTGACGCTGCGCGACTGGACCGACGGCAAGGACCCCTACGCCGTCACCGCCGGTCTCCTCGACGACAGCGGCCGGTTCGGCATCAGCGACAACACCTGGGCGATGCACCTGCTCGGCCTCCAGCGGGCCCTGCCCGACACCTCCTACGCCTCCCTCACCGACGCCCTGCCCATGCTGCGCGCGGTGAAGGACGCGGCCGAACTGGAACTCCTGGCGGCCGCGGGCGCGGCTGCCGACCTGGCGTTCGAAGAGATCCGGAAGGTCCCTTTCGCCGGCCGCCGCGAGTCCGACGTCGGCCAGGACCTCGCCGGCCTGCTGCGCCGCTTCGGCCACTCCCAGGTCGACTTCACGATCGTCGGCTCCGGCCCGAACGGCGCCAACCCGCACCACGAGGTCGGCGACCGCGTCATCCGGCCCGGCGACATGGTCGTCCTCGACTTCGGCGGCCTGAAGGACGGCTACGGCTCCGACACCACCCGCACGGTCCACGTCGGCGAGCCGACCGAGGAGGAGCGGCGGGTCCACGACGTCGTGCGCGCCGCCCAGGAGGCCGGTTTCCAGGCCGTACGCCCGGGCGTGGCCTGCCAGGAGGTCGACCGCGCCGCCCGCGCGGTGATCACGGACGCCGGGTACGGCGCGTACTTCATCCACCGCACCGGGCACGGCATCGGCGTCACCACGCACGAGCCGCCGTACATGATCGAGGGCGAGGAACAGCCTCTCGTGCCCGGCATGTGCTTCTCGGTGGAGCCCGGCGTCTACCTGCCCGGCCGCTTCGGGGTGCGCATCGAGGACATCGTCACGGTCACCGACGACGGCGGCCGCCGCCTCAACAACACCACCCGTGAGATGGTCATAGTGGAGTGAGAGACCCGAGGAGACCCACTCCCGACGACACCCGGAACGGCGACGCGCGACCCATGACCCAGGCACCGACACCCACCGCGGACACCGTCCGCAGACTGGTCCGCGCGCTGCTCAAGGAGGGCGGCGACGGCACCGGGGGACCCGACGTGCGGCCCGTGACGGAGGACCGCGAGCACACCTGGTGGGTCGGCAGCCGCCACGTGCTGCGCCTCGCGCCCGACCGCGAGGCCTCCGTCCGCCGCCGCCGCGAGCTGCGCCTGCGCGAGCTGGTCCGCCCGCAGGTACCCGTCGCCGTCCCGACCAGCGTCGCGCACGGCGACTGGGCGCCCGGCCTCGCCTACACCCTCGACACCCGGGTGCCCGGCGGCACGGCCGACGAGTACGACGTCTCCGCCGTCGGCGAGGCCGACCTCGCCGGGCTGCTCAGCGGGCTGCGCACGGTCCCGGCCCGCCAGGCCGAGGCGCTCGGCGTGCCGCGCACCGCTCCGCGCTCGCTGGAGGCGCTGCGCCGGATGGCCGTGCACGCATCCGAACGGCTCGCCGCCGCCGACGAGTTCGACGCGGCCCGGCTGCACCAGCTGACCCCGCCCGGCGCGGCCCAGCTCGCCGCCCAGCCCGGTTCCGCCGTCCTCACCCACCACGGGCTGACCGGCGCGCACGTGGTGGTCAGCGCCGACGGACGGGTGCGCGGCATCCTGGACTGGACCGCGGCGTCCCTCGGCGACCCCGCCGAGGACATCGCCGGGCTCGCCGTCGCCGTCGGCTCCCCGGCGGCCGTCCGCGCCGCCACCCTCGCCGGCTACGGCGCCCGCCCCTGCCTGCGCGGCCTGTGGCTGGCCCGCTGCGACACCGTCATCCGCCTCACCGACCGCCTGGAAGGCCGGACGACCGGCTCCCTGCCCCTGCTGCGGACCCAGCTGCGGCGCGCCTGGGAGCCGATCCTGCTGGAGCGGGTGACCGACCTCCAGCAGGACGAGCCGGAGCCCTGACGGGGCCGCGAGGGCCCCTCAGGGCTGTGCCCGCAACCGCTCTCAGGGCTGCGTCAGCACCACGCAGGACTCCCCGGGCACCTGGAGCAGCCCGTCCGCGCCCGGCGCCTCGACCGGGTTCCAGGCCGCGAGGACCTCCACCCGGCCGGTGCCCAGCGGGATCGCCGCCGGCTCCTTGCCCAGGTTCACCGCCACCCGTACGTCCCCGCGCCGGAAGGCCAGCCAGCGGGCGTCCTCGTCGTACGCCACCTTCGTGTCGGCGAGGTCCGGGTCGGTGAGGTCGGGCTGGGCGTGACGCAGCGCGATCAGCTGCCGGTACCAGGCCAGCACGCGCGCGTGGGGCTCGCGTTCCGGCTCCGACCAGTCCAGGCAGGACCGCTCGCGGGTCGCCGGGTCCTGCGGGTCCGGCACCTCCTCCTCGGCCCACCCGTGCGCGGCGAACTCCCGCCGCCTGCCCTGCCGTACCGCCTCGGCCAGCTCGGGGTCGGTGTGGTCGGTGAAGAACTGCCAGGGCGTGCCCGCCGCCCACTCCTCGCCCATGAACAGCATCGGCGTGAACGGGGCGGTCAGGGTCAGCGCGGCCGCGCAGGCCAGCAGACCGGGCGAGAGGTGGGCGGAGAGCCGGTCGCCCTGGGCCCGGTTGCCGACCTGGTCGTGGGTCTGGCTGTAGCCGAGCAGCCGGTGCCCGGCCACGCGCGCGCGGTCCAGCGGCCGGCCGTGACTGCGGCCCCGGAAGCTGGAGTACGTGCCGTCGTGGAACCAGCCGCCGGTGAGCGTCTTGGCGAGCGCCGCGAAGGGATCGCGCGCGAAGTCGGCGTAATAGCCCTGGGACTCACCGGTCAGCGTGGCGTGCAGGGCGTGGTGGAAGTCGTCGTTCCACTGCGCGTGCAGTCCGAGGCCGTTCTCCGCGCGCGGGGTGATGAAACGCGGGTTGTTCATGTCCGACTCGGCGATCAGGAACAGCGGCCTGCCCACCTCCTCGGCGAGTGCGTCGACCGCCGCCGACAGCTCTTCCAGGAAGTGGCACGCGCGCGTGTCGTAGAGCGTGTGCACCGCGTCCAGCCGCAGACCGTCGATCCGGTAGTCCCGCAGCCACGCCAGCGCGCTGCCGACGAGGAACGCGCGCACCTCGTCCGAGCCGGGCGCGTCCAGGTTCACCGCCGAACCCCACGGCGTGGTGTGCGTGTCCGTGAAGTACGGTCCGAACCGCGGCAGATAGTTACCGGTGGGCCCCAAGTGGTTGTGCACGACGTCCAGGACGACGCCCAGACCGAGTTCGTGCGCCCGGTCCACGAAGCGTCGCAGGGCCTCCGGACCGCCGTACGGCTCGTGCACGGCCCACAGCGACACGCCCTCGTAACCCCAGCCGTGCCGCCCCGGGAAGGGACACAGCGGCATCAACTCCACGTGCGTCACGCCCAGTTCCACCAGGTGGTCCAGGCGGGCGGCGGCGGCGTCCAGGGTGCCCTCCCGGGTGTACGTGCCCACGTGCAGCTCGTACAGCACCGCGCCCGGCAACCCGCGTCCCGCCCACCGCGCGCGCCACTCGTACCGCCCGTGGTCCACGACCGCGCTCAACCCGTCCGGGCCGTCCGGCTGGCGGCACGAGCGCGGGTCGGGCAGCACGGGGCCGTCGTCCAGCGCGAACCCGTACCGTGCGCCGTCCCCGGCCTCCGCCTCGCCCCTCCACCACCCCGCGCGCGCGGGATCGCGCGCCAACGCGCGCGTGGTGCCCTCGCAATGGAGCGTCACTCGGTCTGCCTGCGGTGCCCACACCTCGAACTGCACGGACGGTTCCCCTTCGTCTGCTCACCGTGATGTCCCGCGTCTCCATCGTGCCGCCCCGGACGATCAATCCGCTCTCGAATCGGCCCTTTGCCGGCAGGTGTCGCGGAAGTACCCGTCGACCGGCACCGATTCCGTGATTTCTGGACACCCGGGGTCCGCTGCCCGACAATCACCAGAGTGACGTCGTCCTTCGAGTTCTCCACCTACCCCGCGCGCCTGTCCGACGCGGAGCGCGACCAGGCGCTGCGGGTGCTGCGCGACGGCGTCGCCATGGGCCGGCTCTCGCACGACACGTTCGTGCGCCGCATGGAGCTGGCGCTCGCCGCGCGCCGCTCCGACGAACTCGCCGTCCTCGTCGCCGACCTGCCCCGGGAGAACCGGTTCTCCCGCGCGGTCCTCGGCACCGTGGAGGCCGTCTCCGGGTTCACCGTACGGCTGCGGCGGGCCTGGCAGGCCGAGCGGCTGCCCAAGCTGCTGCTGCCGCACCCGACGCACACCCATCCGCTGCGCATCGGCCGCGACCCGGCGAACGGGCTGCGCCTGAACCACGAGACCGTCTCCCGCGTGCACGCCGAACTCCGCCACCAGGGCGGCCTGTGGGTCCTCAGGGACCTGGGCTCGACCAACGGCACCACCGTCAACGGCCGCCGGGTGATCGGGGCGGTCGTCGTCCGCGAGGGCGACCAGGTCGCGTTCGGCAGGATGGCGTTCCGGCTCGCGGCGAGCTGAGCCCTGCCCGGCCGGTCCTGTTCGAGCTGGCGCGCAGTCACGCGCGTGTGCGGTACCGATCGGGTGAGCCGCACTGCGGAAGGCGGACCGCCGTGCCGATGCAACGGGGCATGACGTACATCACCAGAGCGGCAGCGGCGGCCGGCGCCCTGCTGACCGCCGCCGGCCTCCTCACCGCGGGCCCGGCCCAGGCAGCCTCCCATGACGTGCCCCCGGGCAACTGGCTCTATCTCACGGTCACCAAGGGCGACGCCGGCTCCAGCGACACCCGCGGCACACTGCTGCTGTGCGACCCGCCCCAGGGACACGCGCGCGCGTCCGAGGCCTGCGCGGAACTGGCCGCCGCCGGCGGTGCCATCGACCGCATCCCGGCCAAGCAGGTCTTCTGCCCGATGATCTACGCCCCGGTGACGGCCCACGCGCGCGGGCGGTGGAACGGCCGGTCGGTCGACTTCCAGGACACGTACACCAGCGCGTGCGTCATGAGGGCACGCACGGGGTCCGTGTTCGCCCTGAACGGCTGACGCGGCCTACGAGCAGATGCGGTGGTCCGGCGCGCCCCGGGCGGCGTGAGCCGATACCCCGGGTGGCGTAAGCCCACGCCTGCGGTGGCGTGGGCGGTGCCCGGGGTGTGCCGGGGGCCGGGGCGGGGCCGGTGTGGGCGGTGCCCGGCTCACGCCCCCGTATGCTCCGCCCGTCGGTTCACGCCGCCTGGCCGCGGGCCTGTTGTGCCGCCGCCAGTACCGTCCGGGACTGGTGCTCCACCTGGTGCTCCAACGGCACCCAGCGGGCCCGGAACCGCTCCGCGAAGGCGTCGCACCAGGTGGCGACGAGCTGTTCCAGGCGCGGCGCCGCCCGGTCGTCCGCCTCCCGCAGCACCCGCAGCAGCATCGCCGCGGCCCGCAGCGGCAGCCGCCGTCCGAACGCGTCGACACTGCCGACGTACGCCATCGTCGTCCCCGCCGGAGAGGTGTGGGTCCAGTCCTCGGCGAGGCCCGGGACCAGCTCCAGAGCCCACTGCGCGGCCCGCAGCAGCGGCCCGTCCACGCTCTCCAGCCGGGGCAGCGCCTCGGCGAGGATCCGCTCGACCTCCCGCGCGTCCCGCAGCAGCCGCGTGGCCAGGCGCCGCATGGCCGCTGCCGGTGCCGGGTGCGGCGCCGGGTCGTCCACCAGGTCGCTGGCCCACATCGGCACCTCCACCACGGCCGTCAGTCCGCCGTACCGGTGCGCGTGGTACCAGGTGCTGTGCCGGGCGTCGTCCGGCAGGCTCGGGTAGGCCACGCCCGTCTCCGGGCCGGGCATCACATGCACACCGGGACCGGAGGCCGGCCAGCCCGCCGCGTCCGAGGCCCCCGTCTCCACCGGAATGTGCAGCTCCGCCGCGGACTTGGCGAACGGCTCGGCGAGGCCCGGCACGTCCTTGGTCAACTGCACCCAGCTGCCGCCCAGGTCGGTGCCGTGCAAGGTCACCTGGAGATACGGGCGCAGTTCGTCTATGACCCCGGTCAGCGTCCGCGTCTCGGGCGGCAGCCGGTCCGGCGGCAGCACCGACGGCGACCACTCCGGCTGCTCCGCACCTGTGGGCCGGTAGAAGCCGAGGTGGTAGTCGAGCAGGCTGCGCGGCGCCGGGGTCACATGCAGACTCGCGCCGTCCGGGTCCGCGCACAGCAGGAAGTGCCAGGAGGTGTCCGCCCGCAACTCGCGCTCGGCCAGCACCCTTTCGGCGAGCACCCGCAGGGTGGAGCCGCCCGTCGGCTCGTTGGCGTGCGCGCCCGCCACCACGAGCACCGCGCGGCGGGCGTGTCCCACCGACAGCAGGTGCAAGGGTCTGCCCGCGCGCGAGACGCCCACCTGACGCAGCGCGCACAGCCCGGGTTCCCGAGCCGCCAACGCCTGAGCGGCGGCGACGAGTTCGGGAACGCTGGGATAGCGCAGCTCCGGCAGAGGACTCACCCCCGACTTGTCCGCCCGGCTTCGCACCTCCCAGTCCCGCACGCGAAAGGTGAACTGTCAAGCATGCGGCGCGGGAGGCTCCCGGGGGCGCCCGGACGCAGGGACCCGCACCCGTCCGGACCCCTGCGTTCCGTGGGCTCACCGCTGGTGCGGGCCGCGTCCCGCGAGCGTCAGGAACACCTCGCCCACCGCCTCCGACAGGGTGGGGTGGACGCCGAGCACCTGCCCGCCGCCGGCCTCCGCCACGACCTTCACCATGCCGCCCCGGCCGTGCACCATCCCCTTGGCGACGGCGGTCAGCGGCATCGTGCTGACGTCGGCTCGTGCCCACGCGCGCGTGCCTCGGCCTCGCTGAGCCCCACCGAGGCGGTCTGCGGAGAGGAGCACGTCACCCGGGGCACGGCCGCGTAGTCGACCGGCGGCTCCAGCCCGGGCACGGTCTCGGACCGGCAGGCGTGGGCGAGGCCGAGCGAGGGCGGCGGCAGCAGGTCGCCGACGACGTGGACGCCGGGCACGGCCGTCTGCAGCCGGGCCCAGTCCTGCGGTACGACGAGCCCCCGCTCGTCCGTCGCCGGTCCGGCCGCGTCCAGGCCCAGGCCCTCGGTGGCGGAGCCCGGCCGACGGCCACCAGCAGCCGCTCCGCCGTCAGCGTCCGGGTCTCTCCCCGCGCGGTCCGCACGCGCGCGCGTACGCCGTTCTCCAGCGGCTACGCGTCCAGCAGCCGCGGTCAGTCGCCCGTCGAGCGGCCATCCGGCGGTCAGCCGCCCGCCGAGCGGCCATCCGGCGGACAGTCGCCCGCCGAGCGGCCCTTCGGCGGTCAGTCGCCCGCCGAGCGGCCATTCGGCGGTCAGCCGCCCGCCGAGCGGCCGTACCCGCCACCGTGCGCCGGTGCCGCCCCCGCCCCGGCGTCCTCAGTCCTCCGCCACGCGTTCCAGCAGTGCCACCGGCAGCCGGTCCAGGAGGTCCGCCACGGGTGCGTGGCCGGTGAACTCCCGGCCCGGGGTGAGGACGTCCGTCCAGCGGCCCGGCGGGAGCGGGAGACGGGTGTCCCGCCAGCCGCCCGCCTCCGCGAGCCGCAGGGACAGCCGGGTCACCGCCGTGACCACCGCACCGGAGCGGGCGAACGCCAGGCAGTGGTCGGCCGCCGGGCCCTCGGCCGTCAGCGGGTCGTACGACGCGTCCGCGCCGAAGGCCTCCGGGCGGCGGGCGCGCAGCCGCAGCGCCGCCGCCGTCAGCGCGTCCTTCTCGCCGGGAGCCTCCGGCGGGAACGCCACCGGCCGCCGGTTGTCCGGGTCCACCAGCGCCCGGTACTCGCCCTCCGTGCCCTGGTACACGTCCGGCACCCCCGGCATCGTCAGATGGACCAGCGCTGTGCCGAGGACATTGGCCCGCACGTGCGGCTCCAGCGCCTTCCGGAACGCCGCCACGCGTTCGCCGGGCGGCCCGCACGGCCCGGCCGCGACGAAGGACGCCACCGCCTCCTCGTACGGCGGCTCCTGTTCCGTCCAGCTGGTGTACATGCCCGCCTCGCGCACATGCTTCAGCAGCGCCTGCTGGACCCGTTCCTCGTCGGCCGGACCCAGCCCGAACACCGTCTGCCACGCCGCCCAGGCCAGCTGCCCGTCCGGCACGCCCTCCTCGGGCAGGGTCACCTCGGCGAGCAGTTCCGCCCAGCGGTCGGGGCACTCGGTGAGCACGGCCAGCGCGGCGCGCACGTCCGCGCTGCGCTTGGTGTCGTGCGTGGAGACGACCGTGCCGGTGAGCGGCCAGTCGCGCTGCACGCGCGCGCAGTACGCGTGGAACTCCTCCGGGGACACCCCCGGGCTGCCCGGATCGCCGCCCACCTCAGCCGCCGACAGCAGCGGCACGTAACGGTAGAACGCCGTGTCCTCGACCGACTTGGCGCGCAGCGCCGACGCGGTCTGCGCGAACCGGGTGCGGAACTCCACCCGATCGGCGTGGTCCGGCGCCGACGGGTCACCGGGCGGCTCGACCAGCAGCCGGCGCACGACGCCGACGGCCTCGGCCTCCTCGGGCACCACGAAGGCCAGCCGGGCCTCCTCGGCGGCTCCCTCGGTGATCACGGCGGAGGCGTCACCGGAGGCGTACGGCCGGTAGACCCGCATCCGGACCAGCAGCTCCTCCACGGCCGTCCGCAGTGCCCAGGGCGCGCGGTCGCGCAGCGAGAGGTCGGGCGAGGCGGCGCACAGCCGGGCCGCGACCCGGGTGAGCCGGTCCGTCTCGGTGGCCAGCTCGTGCGTGAGCACCTTGTACGCGGCCCGCCGGACCGTGGCCTCCCAGTTGCCGCCCCGGTCCGTCTGCGGCGCCGCGAACGCCCGGTAGCGGCCCAGCAGCTCGTACGCCCCGGTGCGGTCCGTGAACAGGCCGTCGACGTGCCGCAGGGCGTCGTAGCCCGTGGTCCCCGCGACAGGCCAGGAGGCCGGCAGGTGCTCGCCGTCGGCCAGGATCTTCTCCACGACCGTCCAGCGCCCGCCGGTCGCCTCGTGCAGCCGTGCGAGGTAGCCGTCGGGGTCGGCGAGCCCGTCGGGATGGTCGATCCGCAGCCCGTCGACGACGCCCTCCGCCAGCAGCCGGAGGATGGTGCCGTGGGTGGCGTCGAACACCTCCGGATCCTCCACCCGCACCCCGATCAGCTCCGAGATGCTGAAGAACCGCCGGTAGTTCAGCTCCGTGCGGGCCAGCCGCCACCACACCGGGCGGTACCACTGGGCGTCCAGCAGCTGAGGCAGCGGCAGGTGCTCGGTGCCGGGGCGCAGCGGGAAGGCGTGGTCGTGGTAGCGCAGCACGTCACCGTCGACCACGAGGTGCGCCGGCTCCGAGCCGACCGGGCCGCCGAGCACCGGCAGCAGCACCCGGCCGCCCTGCGCCTCCCAGTCGATGTCGAACCAGCGCGCGTACGGCGAGCCGGGCCCGTCGCGCAGCACCTCCCACAGGGCGGGGTTGTGCCGGGGGGCCACCGCCATGTGGTTCGGCACGATGTCCACCACCAGGCCGAGGCCGTGCTCGTGCGCCGTGCGCGCCAGCGCGCGCAACCCCTCCTCGCCGCCCAGCTCCGCGCGCACGCGCGTGTGGTCCACGACGTCGTAACCGTGCGCGGAGCCCGGGACGGCCTCCAGGACGGGGGACAGATGCAGGTGCGAGACGCCGAGCGACGCCAGGTACGGTACGGCCGCTTCGGCGGCGGCGAACGGGAACGCGGGCTGGAGCTGCAGCCGGTAGGTGGCCGTGGGCACCCCCGGTCCGGGTCGCGCAGAAGTCATGGGAAGCTACGTACCCCGCTCGCCGCCTTTCGTGTCATCGACCTCTGCCCGGATCACGCACGCGTGTCTGGCTTCGAGCGCTGGGGACGACGGGGAAGCAGGGGCGGCGCGGCCCGTGGGACACCTGCCGCCGGGTGATCGGCTGACGGGACCGCTGCTGCCGCCGAGCGTGTGCCACCTGGGCCGGCCGCCGACGGCGGCCGGCCACTTCGGCAGCGTGCTGCGTCGCCCGTACGAGACCTGACCGGTGGCGCGCTCGCGCTCGGCCAGGTGGCGGGGGCGCCGGCGGGGAGGCTCGCGGACCGGCACGGCCGGCGACGGTGCGCTCCCGTTCTCCCTCGCCAACGCGCTCCCCGTGGCCGTGCCGGTCAGCCCTCAGGGCACGCCCTCCCGGCCGCCGGCCGAAACGCTCCTCCACGCGCGCGTACGTCCCGCGCACCCGCCACGCGCGCGTACGAGACGGTCCTCCCACGCGCGCGTACGAGACGGCTTCTCCTCAGGGCGCCTACGGAACGTCTCCCCCCACGCGTGCGAACCGCACGCCTCGCCCTACGCCGGCCGTTGCAGCACCGTCAGGCTGCGGTCCGGCAAGGTGATGCGGTCGCCGGCCGCCACCTTCGCGCCCGCTCCCGGTGGTACGCCGTCCGGGCGGGCCGTGTCGACGACCACCTGCCACTGGCGGCCGTGGTCGACCGGTACCAGGAAGTCCAGCGGCGCGGGTGAGGCGTTGAACATCAGCAGGAAGGAGTCGTCGGTGATGCGCTCCCCGCGCGGGCCGGGCTCGGAGATGGCGTTGCCGTTCAGGAACACGGTCAGCGCGGACGCCTGCGCCGAGTTCCAGTCCCGTTGCGTCATCTCGCCGCCCTCGGGGGTGAACCAGGCGATGTCGGACAGCTCGTCGTGGGTGCCCTCCACCGGACGGCCGTGGAAGAAGCGGCGCCGGCGGAGGACGGGATGGTCGCGGCGCAGCCACACCATCGCGCGCGTGAACTCCAGCAGGTCGCTCTCCAGGGACTCCGGCCAGTCCACCCAGGACAGCTCGTTGTCCTGGCAGTAGGCGTTGTTGTTGCCGCGCTGGGTGCGCGCGAACTCGTCGCCGTGGCTGATCATCGGCACACCCTGGGACAGCATCAGCGTGGCGATGAAGTTCCGCATCTGCCGCGCGCGCAGCCGCAGCACCTCCGGGTCGTCGGTCTCGCCCTCCGCCCCGCAGTTCCACGACCGGTTGTGGCTCTCGCCGTCCCGGTTGTCCTCGCCGTTGGCGGTGTTGTGCTTCTCGTTGTACGAGACGAGGTCGTGCAGCGTGAAGCCGTCGTGGCAGGTGACGAAGTTGATGGAGGCCAGCGGGCGGCGCCCGTCGTCCTGGTAGAGGTCGGAGGAGCCGGTCAGCCGGGAGGCGAACTCGGCGAGCGTGCGCGGCTCGCCCCGCCACAGGTCCCGGACCGTGTCCCGGTACTTGCCGTTCCACTCGGTCCACAGCGGCGGGAAGTTGCCCACCTGGTAGCCGCCCTCGCCCACGTCCCACGGCTCGGCGATCAGCTTCACCTGGGAGACCACCGGGTCCTGCTGCACCAGGTCGAAGAACGACGACAGCCGGTCCACCTCGTGGAACTGCCGGGCGAGGGTCGCCGCGAGGTCGAAGCGGAATCCGTCGACGTGCATCTCGGTGACCCAGTACCGCAGCGAGTCCATGATCAGCTGAAGCACGTGCGGGGACCGCATGAGCAGCGAGTTCCCGGTGCCCGTGGTGTCCATGTAGTAGCGCGGGTCCTCCGTCAGCCGGTAGTACGACGGGTTGTCGATGCCCTTGAAGGACAGCGTCGGACCCAGGTGGTTGCCCTCGGCGGTGTGGTTGTAGACCACGTCCAGGATGACCTCGATCCCGGCCTCGTGCAGCGCCCGGACCGCCGACTTGAACTCCAGCACCTGCTGGCCGCGGTCGCCCCAGGAGGCGTACGCGTTGTGCGGGGCGAAGAAGCCGATGGTGTTGTAGCCCCAGTAGTTGTTCAGACCCATGTCGACCAGCCGGTGGTCGTTCACGAACTGGTGTACGGGCATCAGTTCGAGCGCGGTCACCCCGAGCTTGGTCAGGTGTTCGATGACCGCGGGGTGCGCGAGGGCCGCGTAGGTGCCGCGCAGCTCCTCCGGGAGTCCCGGGTGGCGCATGGTCAGGCCCTTGACGTGGGCCTCGTAGATCACCGTGTGGTGGTACTCGGTGCGCGGCGGTCGGTCGTCGCCCCAGTCGAAGTACGGGTTGATCACCACCGACGTCATGGTGTGCGGCGCCGAGTCCAGGTCGTTGCGCCTCTCGGGCGCGCCGAAGTGGTAGCCGTACACCTCCTCACCCCACCGGACCGACCCGCTGATCGCCTTCGCGTACGGGTCGAGCAGCAGCTTCGCGGAGTTGCAGCGCAGCCCGCGCCCGGGGTCGTACGGGCCGTGCACCCGGAACCCGTACCGCTGTCCCGGCATCACGCCCGGCACGTACGCGTGCCGCACGAACGCGTCGCTCTCGCGCAGTTCCACCGCCGTCTCCGAGCCGTCGTCGTGCAGCAGACACAGCTCTACTCGGTCCGCGGCCTCCGTGAAGACCGCGAAGTTGGTTCCGGCGCCGTCATAGGTGGCGCCGAGCGGATACGCCTCTCCAGGCCAGACCTGCATGGATACGACTCTCCCAGGTGTGCCGTCCGCCGGGGGCCGCCTTGGCCCCGAGTCTCGTCCGAAAGTGAGGCAACCTCCCGTGGCTCGCCCGCCCTCTTATCCAGTGACCAGTGCGCACGGCGGTTCTGGTACCCGCCGTGCGCCGAACCAGCGGGGCAGATACGTACTCCCGGGGACCAGGGGGAGTAGGGGGAGAATGTGCGTGAGACAGTCCACCGCCATCTGGGCAAAGTACTGACCGGTGCGGCCCTCGCGGCGGCGGGGACCGCCGCGATGGTCGCGGTCACCTTGCCGGGCACGGCGGGAGCGGACGACTCCGGAGGGGCCGGCGGCGGCACGCGGGCCGCGCGGCAGGCCGGGCAGGGCCCGGACGCCGCACCGCCCGGCGTCGTGGAGAGGGCACCGGCCGAGGAGAAGCAGGGCACGGGCCGTGACCCGCTCACCGACGACGAGATGCTGCGGGTCGAGAAGATCGCCGCGGCGGGACGGCTTTCGGCCACGGCCCGGGACGTCGACGGCGACCGCGGACCGCAGCGGCTGAGCGTCGACCTCGCCGAGCCGGAGGCCGCCGAGGCGGACGACCCCGACGCGCCACGGCGCGCCGACGTGACCTTCTACGACTACAAGAACGACACACTCGTCACCAGGACCGTCAACCTGAGGACCGGGAAGGTCGAGCAGACCGGTACCCAGCGCGGCGTCCAGCCGCCGCCGAGCCGCGCCGAGAACGCCGAGGCGGCCCGGATCCTGATCGCCGACCCGCTGGGCGCGGGCCTCAGGGCGGACTACAAGGACGCCACCGGCAAGGAACTCACCTCGCCGGACCAGCTGGAGCTGAGCGGCGGGATCTACGAGGCCTCGCCGGGCGCCCAGCCCGCGGTGCTCGACAAGTGCGGCGTCCACCGGTGCGTGCGGCTGTTCTCCAAGGTCCGCAACGGGCCGTGGATCGACACCAGGGACCTCGTGATCGACCTGAGCGCCCGCAAGGCCGCCGCCCTCGACCGCGGCTGACCGGCCGCCACCCAACCTTCACACCCGTACCTCCGGTAAGGGAGTCACCTCTTCATGCCCGAGAAGCACCTGTCCGGCGCGGTCCGGCCGCGAGGCCTCGGCCGCGCCGCCCGCAAGACCGCGGCCGTCGGAGTGTCCCTGGCCGCGCTGGCCGCCGGCGCGACGACGCTCGCCGGCCCGGCCGCGGCCCGGCCGCAGACCGCGCCCGCCGCGGCGGCCCCCGGCTGCAGCGCCGCCTACACGATCGAACAGAAGCTGACCACCGGCACGACCTGGCGGATGTGCTGGCGCTACGACAGCAAGGCCGGCCTCGTCCTGGAGAACATCTCCTACCAGCCCAAGGGCGAGACCAAGCCGATCAAGGTCCTCAACAGCGCCAGACTCGGCCAGATCCACGTCCCGTACGACGACGGGAAGCACGAGTACTACGACCTGACGGGCCAGGACTTCGCCCAGGAGCTGATGGAGCTGTCGCCCGGCGAGTGCCCCGGCGGCACCATCAAGACCGTCAAGGTCCCGGACGGCGACCCGCGCCACCCGAACGTCAAGGGCCTGTGCACGACCACCCGTTCCCGTGGCCACGCCTACCGGATGCACGACCTCTTCCAGTCGGGCAAGACCTACCAGCAGCAGGGCAAGGACCTGCTGGTCTACACGGTCAACCAGGTCGGCTGGTACGAGTACATCACCGAGTGGCGCTTCCAGGACGACGGCACGATGACCATGAACGTCGGCGCGACCGGCAGCCTCTCCTTCGAGGACTACAACGCCCAGGACGGACGCGGCTGGCCCATCGGCAAGGGCGCCCGGGACTACGCCACCAGCCACAGCCACAACGTCTTCTGGCGGCTCGACTTCGGCCTCGACGGCTCGTCGAAGACGAAGGTCGAGCAGTACGACTCCACCGTCAGCGCCCCCGCCGGCAGGGAGGGCCCGACGGCCAAGACCACCCGCACCAAGGTCGGCAAGGAACTCGCGGGCGACTCCAAGACCTACCGCTGGTGGCGGGTGGTCAGCGCCACCGGCAAGAACAAGGACGGGCACGCCCGTTCGTACGAGCTGGTCCCCGGGCCCACCACCAAGTACCCGGGCCGCAGCTTCACCAAGCACGACATGTACGTCACCGAGTACGACAAGTGCGAGCTGTTCGCCAGCAAGAACCCGACGTGCGCGGCCGGGCACCCGAAGTCCGTCGACAAGTGGGTGGGCGGCCAGGCCCTCACGCACCCCGTGGTCTGGATGAACGTCGGTTTCCACCACATCGCCCGAGACGAGGACCAGCAGCCCATGCCCGTGCACTGGCAGGGCTTCTCCATCGCCCCGCGGGACGTCACGGCTATGAATCCGCTCACTCCGAAGGACCTGGCATGGCAGAACGGACACTGGGAACCGCGTAGTTGAGCACAGAAGCCGGGAAACCGACCTGTCCATCCGGCTGCACCGCCGACCGCTCGCGGAGTACCCTTCCTTGATCGTTGAGACGGGAAAGGCCCGGGGGAGCGGAAGGCGGTGCACGGGTGGGCTCGGGAGGGCTGGAGCTGCCTCCTGGTGACGAGGGTCACGAGGGGAACTCCACAGACGTCCCGCCCGGCGCGGTGTCCCTGGCCCGGCCGATGGACGCGGGTTCCATCGGTCCGGAGCTGGACTGGGACGCCGACGCCTGGCGCGAGGTGCGCACCCGCGCCCAGCGGGCCGGCCGGGCCTACATCTGGCTGAACCTCGTCGAACAGCGGCTGCGCGCGGTCGTGGCGGCCGTGCTGCGGCCCATCTACGAACCCGTCCACGGCGACGAGTGGGTGGTGGCCGCGGCCGGCCCGGCCGGGCAGGAGTGGGTGCAGCGCGCGGTCGCCGTCCGCGAAGTCAGCCGCCGCAAGGGCTACTTGCTCGACCCGGCGGACGACAACGTGCTCAGCTTCCTCACGCTGCCCCAGCTGCGCGAGCTGGTGGTCCAGCACTGGCCGTGCTTCGAGCCGTACTTCGACGAGCGCCGGGACCTCGAACTCGCCCTGGACGAGCTGGAGGTCACCCGCAACGTCGTCTCCCGCAACCGGGCCCTGTCCGAGGCGGTCCTCAGCCAGGCCGAGCGGGCCTCCGCCCGGCTGCTGGAGATGCTCGGCGCGGGCGGTGACATCCCCTCGGCGCGCCGGCTCCCCGTCGACGCGGTCGAGGACCTGGTCGGCGACCGGTACGCCGACGTCGTCGCCGTCCACGCCGACCGGGTACGGCTGCTGCGCCAGTTCCCGGCCGAGGACATCTTCGGCGGCGCCCGCCGGCTCGACGCCATCGGCATCGGCCTCAACCTGCTGGTGCAGAACTTCTCCGGGCGGCGCCTGGTCCGGCTCGCCGAGAGCGGCTGCCGGGTACGGCTGCTGTTCCTCAACCCGGCCTCCAGCTCGGTCAAGCGCCGCGAACGCGAACTCGGGATGAAGCGGGGCGAACTGAGCCGCTCGGTGGAGATGAACATCCTGCACATGCGCCGGGTGCGGTCCCGGTTGCGCGACCCGGGCGCGTTCGAGATCCAGGTGTACGACGAGACGCCCCGCTTCACCGCCTACCTGGTGGACGGCGACGGCGCCGACGGCATCGCCGTGGTGCAGTCCTATCTGCGCGGGGCGCGGGGGATGGAGTCGCCGGTGCTGGTGCTGCGCAACGGCAGTCGGCTGGTCAAGTCGGACGATGTCGGTGAAGCCGGACTCTTCCCGACATATCGCGAGGAATTCGAGCTGGCTTGGGCGGATTCGCGCCCGGTGTCCTGAATGGTCGGGGCCGGGTGCGGGGTCGGGTGCGGGGTCGGGTGGGGGCCGGTTCGGGGCCGGTAAGCGGAACGCCGGCGTCTGATTGTCAGTGCCGCGTGCGAGGGTGGAGGCCACTGGGGGAAAGCACCACCAAGAAGGGGGGCCGCCATGGGGTGGCACCGGGAGCTGCTGATCGGCTTCGACCTGGAGACGACCGGGACCGATCCGCGCGAGGCGCGCATCGTCACGGGCTCCGTGATCGAGGTCAAGGCCGGTGAGCCCATGGGGCGCCGGGAATGGCTGGCCGATCCGGGCGTGGAGATCCCGGCCGACGCGGTCGCCGTGCACGGCATCAGCAACGAACGCGCGACGGCCGAGGGCCGTCCGGCCGACCAGGTGGCCGACGCCATCGCCGAGGTCCTGGTGTCGTACTGGAAGACGGGCGTCCCGGTCGTCGCCTACAACGCGGCGTTCGACCTCACGCTGCTCTCGGCGGAACTGCGGCGGTACGATCTGCCGTCCCTGACCGACCGGCTGGGCGGCACCCGCCCCGCCCCGGTCATCGACCCGTACACCATCGACCGCTGGGTCGACCGCTACCGCCGCGGCAAACGGAACCTGGAGGCGGTCTGCTCCGAGTACGGCATCGTCCTCGACGCGGCCCACAACGCCACCGCCGACGCCCTCGCCGCGGCACGGCTCGCGTCCGCGATAGCCGACCGCCACCCGAAGATAGCGTCCCTGCGGCCGGCGGAACTGCACCGCCGCCAGATCGAGTGGTATGCGGAGTGGGCGGCGGACTTCCAGGCGTTCCTGCGGCGCAAGGGGGAGGCGGACGCGCTGATCGACGGTACGTGGCCCCTTCGGGAGCTGACCGAGGGCCAGCCGGCATAGCCGTTTTCGTCGGCGGACGCGTCGTGCCGGGCAGCGCGGTCGGCCGGCTCGCCCGGCCGCGCTCGACGGGCACCCTCAGAAGGGATACCACCGCACCGTCGCGTCCCCGTCCCGCAGCGACGCCACCCTGCGCCGGAACTCGGCCAGCGCCTTCGGGCTGGACGGCGCGTGCTGGGCCACCCACGCGCAGCTCGCCGTCTCCCGGGCGCCCCGCAGGACCGCGCAGCCCTCCCACTCGCGCACATCCCACCCGTACGCCTCGGTGAAGGCGTCGTACGCCTCGGCGGGCAGCCCGTAGCGGTCCCGGGAGAGAGCCATGACGACCAGGTCGTGCTCGCGCAGATCGGCGGAGAAGGTCTCCAGGTCGACCAGGACCGGCCCGTCCGGCCCGACGTGCACATTGCGGGGCAGCGCGTCCCCGTGGATCGGCCCCGGCGTCAGACGCGGCGTCAGCGCCGCCGCCTGCGCGGCGAAGCCGTCGCGGCGCGCACGGAGAAAGGCCGCGTCCTCGGGGTCGATCGCGTCGCCCGCGAGCCGCAGCCAGCGTTCCACACCGCCCAGCAGATCGCGGGACGGCAACCCGAAGGGAGGAGAGGGCAGTGCGTGCACCCTGCGCAGCAGGACCGCCAGATCCCGTGGCTCGGCTGGCCGTACCGGATCCGGCAGCCGGTGCCACACGGTCACCGGGTGGCCGTCCACCAGCAGCGGCTTCGGCTCGGCCGGCCGGACCGCCGGTACGTCCGCCTCGGCCAGCCAGCCGGCGATGGCCAGCTCGCGCTCGGCCCGCGCCAGCAGCTCCGCGTCCCGGCCCACCTTCACCACCAGGTCGCCGGCCGCGAACACCGCGTTCTCGCCGAGGGCGAGGAGCCGTGCGTCCCGGGCCGGGTCCGGCAGCACTCCCGCCGCGGCCAGTACGTCCCGCGCGCGTGCCTCGTCCATCGTCCAGCCTCCGTGCCGTCTTCCCGTGCCGTGTGTGTCCGGTCCTCGGCCAGTCTCGCATTCGCCCAGGCCGGCCACCGGGCACGGGCCCGGCCGTCGTGCGCGGTCCCTTGACGGGGTACCGGGCCTTCACGACCATGAACACGCCAACCGGAGCAGGCAAAGGGGCTGATTCCGTGACATCAGTGGCCGAAGCGCGGACACCACCGGCCGAAGCGCGGCGGCCGGCCGGCCGCCGCGTCGCCGATCACGGCGCCTGGTTCCTGGTCCTGCCCGCGCTCATCCCGATCCTCCTGCTCAGTGTCGGCCCGCTGCTCTACGGCATCCTGCTGGCCTTCACCGACGCCCAGTCCGGCCGGACGGCCGCCACCCGGTGGATCGGCGCCCTCAACTTCCGCGACCTGCTGCACGACACCCTGTTCTGGGAGTCGTTCCGGATCGGACTGGTCTGGGCGGTCGGCGTCACCGTGCCCCAGTTCCTGCTGGCGCTCGGCCTGGCCCTGCTCCTGAACCAGGACTTACGCCTGCGCGGCCTGGCCCGCGCCCTCTCGATCGTGCCCTGGGCGATGCCCGAGGTCGTCGTCGGCATCATGTGGCGGCTCGTCTACAACCCGGACGCCGGCGTCCTCAACGAAACCCTGCGCGACCTCGGCCTCGGCACCGGCAGGGACTGGCTGAGCGGCCTGGCCACCGCGCTGCCCGCCGTGATCGTCGTCGGCGTCTGGGCGGGCCTGCCGCAGACCACGGTCGCCCTGCTCGCCGGACTGCAGAACGTCCCGCGTGAACTCCACGAGGCCGCGGCGGTCGACGGCGCGGGCGCCTGGCGCCGCTTCCGCACCGTCACCTGGCCCGCGCTCAGACCGGTGGCCCTCGCCATCACCGCGCTCAACCTGATCTGGAACCTCAACTCCTTCGCCCTGGTCTACGTGCTCACGAACGGCGGACCCGGCGGAAAGACCCGGCTGCCGATGCTCTTCGCCTACGAAGAGGCCTTCCGCTACGGCCAGTTCGGCTACGCGGCGGCGATGGGCTGCGTGCTCGTCGCGGTGGTCTCGGTGCTGCTCGCGGTGTTCCTGGCCGGCCGGCTGCGGGGCGGTGACGACCGATGAAGACCTCGCGCACCCCGCGGACCCGCCGCGCCGTCCGTGCGGGCCGCGCCGGACAGTACGCCGCCCTCATCGGCTACCTCCTCTTCCTGGCCTTCCCCCTGCTGTGGCTGCTGTCCACCGCGCTGAAGTCCCCGCGCGAACTGGGCAGCCCGCATCCCACCTGGATCCCGCGCCACCCCACCCTGGCCAACGTCCGGCAGGCGTTCGCGGAGCAGCCGCTGGCGCACGCCGCCCTGAACTCCCTGCTGGTGGCGCTCTGCACGGCCGTCGTCGCGGTACTGATCGCGACCCCGATGGCCTACGTCATGGCCCGGCACCGCACCCTGCCGGCCCGGGCCGCCACGGGGTGGGTGGTGGTCAGCCAGGCGTTCCCCTTCGTGCTGGTGATCATCCCGCTGTTCCTGGTGCTGAAGAACCTCCGCCTGATCGATTCCCTGACCGGACTGGTGCTGGTGTACGTGGTGTGGGCGCTGCCGTTCGCGCTGTGGATGCTCACCGGGCACGTCCGGGCGGTGCCCGCCGAACTGGAGGAGGCGGCGGCCGTGGACGGCGCCGGGCGTCTGAGAACGCTCGTGTCGGTGACGGCGCCGCTGCTCGCACCCGGCATCGCGGCGACGGCCCTGTTCGCGTTCGTCACCGCGTGGAACGAGTTCTTCTTCGCGCTGGTGCTGCTCAAGAGCCCGCAGAGACAGACCCTCCCGGTGATCCTCACCCACTTCATCGGTGCGGAGGGCGTGGCCGACCTCGGCCCGCTGGCCGCCGCCGCGTTCCTCGCCACCCTTCCCTCCGTGGCCGTCTTCGCGCTCGTCCAGCGGCGGATCACGGGCGGCCTGCTCGCCGGGGCGGTGAAGAGCTGATGGGCGGTGAAGAGCTGATGCGGACCAGAGGCGCCACGGCGCTCGTCGTGCTCCTGCTGCTCCTCGCGGGCTGCTCCTCGGGCGGTCGCACGGACGGCGGCCCGATCACCCTGCGTTTTCAGTCCCTGGCCTGGCAGCAGGAGTCCGTCACCGTCAACAAGGAGCTGGTGAAGGAGTGGAACGCGTCCCACCCGGACGTCAAGGTCGAGTACGTTCAGGGCAGTTGGGACAGCGTGCACGACCAGCTGCTCACCTCCTTCGAGGGCGGTGAGGCCCCCGACGTCATCCACGACGCCTCCGACGACCTCGCCGACTTCGCCTACGGCGGCTACCTCGCCGACCTGACCGGCCTGCTGCCCGCCCGGCTCAGGTCCGGCATCCCGGAGAGCAGCTGGGAGACGGCCACCTTCGGGCACGGCGTGTACGGCGTGCCGTTCCTCCAGGAACCCCGTGTGCTGATCGCGAACGCGGACCGGCTGCGCGCGGCGAAGGTCCGCATACCGACACCGGAACACCCGTGGAGCTGGGCGGAGTTCCGGCAGGTGACCAAGCGGCTCAGCGGACCCGGGCGGTACGGCGTGGCCTGGCCGCTGAAGGAGCCCGTCTCCGCCACGCTCAACCTGTCCCTGTCGGCGGGCGGGCGGCTGTTCCACCGGGGCGCCGACGGGAAGGTCACCGTACGGTTCACGGCCGGGGACGCGGTCGTACCGCGCACCGTGCACGACCAGGTCGCGGTCGACCACAGCGCGCCCGCCTCCACGCTGGGCAGCGGCGGCTCGGACACCCTGCCGGGCTTCTTCGGCGGCCGGTACGCGATGGTCCCGCTGGGCTTCTCCTACCGCCAGCAGATCGCGCAGCAGGCGCCCGAGGGCTTCCACTGGCAGGTGCTGCCCGCACCGGCGGGCGCCGACGGGCTCACCCAGGGCGTCAGCCCCCAGACGCTGTCCGTCTCCGCCGACTGCCCGCACAAGAAGGAGGCGGTCGCGTTCATCGACTTCCTGCTGCGGCCGAGGAACATGGTCCGCCTCGCCCTCGGCGACTGGATGCTGCCCACCGGCACGCAGGCCCTGAAGGACCCGGCCCTGCACACCACGGAGAACGGCTGGGCCACCGGTACCGCCCTCGCGGCCCGGCTGCGCCCGGCGCCCGCCCAGTCCGTGCGCGGCTACCCGGAGTGGAAGGACAAGGTGGCCACCCCGGCCTACCAGGAGTACTACAGCGGCGCCATCGGCCTCGCCGAGCTGCGCCGCCGTCTGGAGAAGGACGGCGATCTGGTGCTGGCCCGCTACCAGCGCTGAGCGCGGCTGCCGGACCGATCGAAGCTCGGTCGGGCCCCGAACGCGCCGTCGTGCCGGACAAGGAAATCGATTGAACGAGACGTCTCGTCTCGCCTAGCCTTCCGCACATGACCGCACCCGCCCACATCGCCATGTTCTCCATCGCCGCCCATGGCCATGTGAACCCCAGCCTGGAGGTGATCCGTGAACTCGTCGCGCGGGGGCACCGGGTCACCTACGCCATCCCGCCGGCCTTCGCCGACAAGGTGGCCGCCACCGGGGCGCGGCCCGTGCTCTACACCTCCACCCTGCCGGGCCCGGACGCCGACCCCGAAGCCTGGGGGACCACCCTGCTGGACAACGTGGAGCCGTTCCTCAACGACGCGATCCAGGCGCTTCCGCAGCTCATCGAGGCCTATGCCGACGACACCCCCGACCTCGTCCTGTACGACATCACCTCCTACCCGGCCCGTGTGCTCGCCCACCGCTGGGGCGTCCCGGCGATCTCGCTCTCGCCGAACCTCGTCGCCTGGGAGGGTTACGAGGAGGAGGTCGCCGAGCCGATGTGGGCCGAGCCGAGGAAGACCGAGCGCGGGCGGGCGTACTACGCCCGGTTCGCGGCGTGGCTGGCCCAGAACGGGATCAGCCAGGACCCGGACTCCTTCGCCGGCCGCCCCGCGCGCTCCCTCGTGCTCATCCCCAAGGTGCTCCAGCCGCACGCCGACCGGGTGGACGGGCGTGTCCACACCTTCGTCGGCGCCTGTCAGGGCGACCGCGCCGACCAGGGCGACTGGAAGCGGCCCGCCGACGCGGAGAAGGTCGTCCTCGTCTCGCTCGGCTCGGCCTTCACCAAGCAGCCCGCCTTCTACCGGGAGTGCGTGCGTGCCTTCGGCGACCTGCCCGGCTGGCATGTCGTCCTGCAGGTCGGCCGGCATGTGACCCGCGCCGAGCTGGGCGACGTACCGGCCCAGGTCGACGTGCGCGGCTGGGTGCCGCAGCTGGCGATCCTGCGGCAGGCCGACCTGTTCGTCACGCACGCGGGCGCCGGCGGCAGCCAGGAGGGGCTGGCCACCGGGACGCCGATGATCGCCGTACCGCAGGCCGTCGACCAGTTCGGCAACGCCGACATGCTCCAAGGGCTGGGGGTCGCCCGGCATCTGCCCGCCGAGGAGGCCACCGCCGACCGCCTCCGCGAGGCCGCCCTCGCCCTGGTGGACGACCCGGAGGTCGCGCGCCGGCTCAAGGAGGTGCAGGAGGAGATGGCCCAGGAGGGCGGCACCCGGCAGGCGGCCGACCTCATCGAGGCGGAACTGCCGGGCCGCCGCCCGAAGTAGGCGGCCGTCAGAGGTACGCCGTGGTGTCGAGCCGGGCCTTGTAGATGATGGCTCCCGGCCGGGCCCGGTCGACCCCGCTCACGTTGAAGTGGACGTACTTCGTCCCGAAGGCGTTGCCGGCCGCCACCGCGCCCGTCCACATCTGCTCGCCGGAGGAGTGCCGGACATAGGACTTCACCAGCTTGCGTGTGTGCAGGGTCGTCCGCCGCATCGTCGATGTGTCGACCGCGTAGACGCCATTGGTGTCGGTGACCAGGAGCCGGCCGGGGTGCTGGTGATCCGGCTGGAGGTCGTGCGGGTGGTGGAAGCCGGTGAGCCGGCGGGCGGTGTCCTCCACCAGTCGCGCCGAACTCGCCGTCGTCACGATCCGGTACGCCGTGAGCACGGAGCCGCCCGCCGCCCACATCCGCTCCAGCCGCGGATCCCACAGCAGGCCGTGCGCCTGGTGGAAGGGGATCGGCGCACCCGCGCGGACCAGCGAGCCGCTGTGGCTGCCGGTGGGCCGGAAGACGTGCAGGCTGCCGCCCTTGGCGTTGCCGCCGCCCGGCCCCTTGCTGCGGCCGGCGACCACGACGACGCCGGTGCCGGGAGCCCGCTCGATGGCGTGGGGGTAGTCGGGGACGTTCGCGGACCACAGCAGCTTCTTGTCCCGGCGCCGGTAGATGCTCGCCGTTCCGCTGTCCGGGGTGCCGGTCACGGCGAGCAGGACCTCGCCGTCGCCCCTCGTGTCACGGAAGCGATGCTCCATCGGATGGCCCGGACCGGCCGGGTTCAGCTGCCACTTGACGTGCGCGTCGGTGAACGGCTTGTTGCGGTCGAAGAGAAGGATCCTCCCGGAGTTCACGTCCCCGATGAGCACGTCGAACGCCGGGGGTGCCGCCGCGCCCGCCGCGTGGGCCCGTGCCGCGGTCAGCAGCCCGGCCGCGGGCACGGTCAGCGCGCTCTTGAGCAGACTCCGCCTGTCCATGTGGTTCCTCCCCGTGATCGGCGTACCCGTACGGACAACGAGAGCACGGACAGGGCCCGCCGGTTCCCAGCGGGAACCGGCGGGCCCTGCGTCAACGGGCGGAATCAGACAGTCAGTCGCTCACCCCGGTCGGGCACCGGCGTCGCCACCGGCTCCGGGGCCTCGTCGTGGGTGAGGTCCGGCAGGCGGTGCAGCCACTTCGGCAGGTACCAGTTGCGCTCGCCGAGCAGCGCCATCACCGCCGGCAGCAGCACCCGCGGATGACCGTCGCGTCGATCAGGACCGCCGCGGCCAGGCCCACGCCCATCTGCTTCATGGACTGCATGGAGAGCGTGCCGAAGATCGCGAACACGGCGACCATGATGACCGCGGCGCTGGTGACGACCCCGGCCGTGGTGACCACACCGTGCCGGATCGCGTCCTTCGTCGTACGGCCGCGCATCCGGGCCTCGCGGATCCGGGAGACCACGAACACGTGGTAGTCCATCGACAGTCCGAACAGGATCACGAAGAGGAACAGCGGCAGCCAGGTGACGATCGCGCCGACGCCCTCCGCGCCCACCAGCGAGGCACCCCAGCCGTGCTGGAAGACGGCGACGAGGATGCCGTAGGCGGCGGCCACCGACAGCAGGTTGAGCACGATCGACGTGACCGCGACCGTCAGCGAGCGGAACGACAGCAGCATCAGCAGGAAGGCGAAGACGACCACGAACACGAAGACCGGGACGACGGAGCCCATCAGCTGGTCGTTGAAGTCGTCGTTGCCCGCGACCTGCCCGGTCACCGGTGCCTGCACGCCGTCCACCCTGCCGAGCGTGGCGGGCCGCACCTCGTCGCGCAGCGTCTCCAGGCTCCGTGTCGCCCGGTCCATGTCGGAACCGCCGACCAGCGGCACGGACACCAGGGCCACGTTCCGGGCGTCGTACAGCTTGACGTCGACCGGGCCGCGCGAGGCGCCCGAGGCGACCGCCTGCTTCCTGAAGTCGGCCAGCGCCTGCCGGACTTCGGGCGCGTTGATGTCCTTGGCCTTGACGACGACCTCAGCCGGTTCGCTGCCGCCCGGGAAGGCGTCGTTGACGCGGTTGTACGTCTGCACGATCGGCAGCGAGTCGCCGAACTCCTGGTCCAGGGTGAGCTGCTGGGTCTTCATGCCGAGCGCGGGCGCGGCGACCGCCAGCAGCGCGCCGGCCGCGACGACGACCGAGACCAGCGGCTTGGCCAGCACGCCCCGCAGCACGGCCGTCCAGAACCGGCTGTCCCCGTTCCCCCTGCGCTTGCGGCGGCCCAGGAACGGCAGCCGCCCCTTCTCGACCCGCTCGCCGAGCAGCGACAGCAGCGCGGGCAGCACGGTCACCGAGCCGACCATGGCGACCGCCACCACCATCAGCGAGGCCAGGCCCATCGCCTCGAACTCGGCGAGCCCGGTGAACAGCATGCCCGCCATCGCGACGCACACCGTGACACCGGAGACGATGATCGCCCGGCCGCTGGTCGCGGCGGCGATCCGGAGGGCGGTGCCCGCGTCCCGGCCGGCCTCCCGCTCCTCGCGCTCCCGGCGCAGGTAGAACAGGCAGTAGTCGACGCCGACGGCCATACCGACCAGCAGCATCACGGAGCTGGCGGTGTCGCTCATCGGCTGGAGATGGCTGACCAGCCCCATCAGGCCCATCGTCGCCATGATCGCGGTGATCGCGAGGGCCACCGGCAGCAGCGCGGCCACCAGCGCGCCGAACGCGATCAGCAGGATGCCGAGGGCCACCGGCACCGCCGAGTACTCGGCCTGCTGGAAGTCGTCCCCGAAGGCGTCCTTGTACTGCTTCTGCATGCTGGCGCCGCCGATCTCCTCGATCCGCAGCGCGTCGTGGTCCTTCTGCACCCCGGCGACGGCCTTGAGCACCGGCTCGATCCGGTCGGCGGCCGTCTGCGCGTCACCGCGCAGGTCGAACTGGACCAGCGCGCTGCGGCCGTCCCGGGAGACGGTGTGCGTGTCGTACGGCGAGGTCACGCCCGTCACCTTGCCGGTGCGCTCGACGGCCTCGACCACGTCCGCGACGGCCGCGCGGAACTGCGGGCCGGTGGCCTTGACGGCGCCGTCCTTCGACTGGATCAGGACGGTCTCCCCGGCCGGCTCCTTGATCCCGGCGTCCTCGATGATCTTCGCGGCGGTGTGCGTCTCGCCCTTGAGCTGATCGCTCTCGTTCACGTCGACCCGGCCCGCCGCCGAGCCGAGCCCCATCGCCAGGACGACGAACAGCACCCATATGCCGACGGCCGCCCAGCGGTGCCGGGCGCTCCAGCCGCCGGCGCGGGCGGCCAGCCCCCGCACCCGTACCTCTGTGTCCCCCATGACGGGTCTGCCCCCTCGTGTGCGGTGACGGCCCCCTGCCGCCACGTCTGCGCCTGCTCCTGTTCGACGCTAGGGGCGGGACAGAGCCATCTCGTCGTACTGCCCGGTGAACCGCGCGGGACCCGGATCACCGCTGGGGAGGACGGCGGCCCCTTACATCTATCGCCGGTTCTCGGGGGCGACTGTCAGGGGTGCGGTGTCCGATCCGCCGCCAGGGGCCCCCTTTGTGATGACGAAAGCTTGTTGAACAAGTCACAGCTGTGTGGAGGAGTTGAACCCGGCCCCGCCGATCAGCCAGAGTTTCGGGCAACCTGCAGGCACCGAGCGCGGCCGTCGTGCCCGCCCCCACGGGGCACGACGGCCGCACCACAGCAGCGCCGCGGCCGGACGCGTGTGCGAGGCTCTGCCCATGCGCTACATCATCATCGGGTCCGGCGCGGTCGGCGGTACCGTCGGCGGGCGGCTGGCCCAGGCCGGGCGGGAGGTCGTCCTCGTCGCCCGTGGCCCGCACCTGGCCGCCCTCCGCGAGCACGGACTGCGACTACGGGTTCCCCAGGGCGAGTTGACGTACCGGCTGCCCGCCGTCGACGGGCCGGGACCGCTCGGCGAGCTGCGCGCCGACGACGTCCTCGTCCTCGCCGTGAAGACCCAGGACACCGTGGCCGCCCTGGACACCTGGGCCGACGTGCCCGTCGCCGGCGGCGGCACGGCGGCCGAACTGCTGCCGCTGGTCTGCCTGCAGAACGGCGTCGAGAGCGGCCGGCTGGCGCTGCGCCGCTTCCGGCACGTGTACGGCGTCTGCGTCTGGCTGCCGTCGACCTTCGTCGAACCCGGTGTCGTCTCCGCCGCCGGCACGCCGCTCACCGGCGTCCTGCACCTCGGCCGCCTCCCGCACGGCACCGACGACACCGCCCGCCGGATCGCCGCCGACCTCACGGACGCGCACTTCGAGGCGCCGGTGGTGCCCGACGTGGCACGCTGGCAGTACGCCAAGCTGCTCGGAAACCTCGGCAACGCCCTCGAAGCGGTCAGCGGGTCGGTGGCGAGCGAGGAGGCGCAGGCCCTGTTCGCGCGCGTCCGGGCCGAGGGAGAGACCGTGCTGGACGCCGCCGGCATCGCGTACGCCGGCGCGGAGGAGCAGCGCGCGGCCCGCGGCGACAAGGTCACCCTGGTCCCGCTGGACGGGGCTCCGCGCGGCGGCGGCTCCTCCTGGCAGTCCCTCGTCCGGGGCACCGGCACCATCGAGGCGGACTACCTCAACGGCGAGATCGTCCTGCTCGGCCGGCTCCACGGCGTCCCCACCCCGCTGAACGCACTGCTGCAAGGCCTCGCCAACCGGTTCGCCCGGGAGCACCGGGCGGCGGGCTCGCTGCCCGTCGCCGACCTGGTCCGACTGGCCGACGAGGCGGTGCGCGCGTGACCGCGGCCTGAAATGGGCCGAAGAAAGGGAGGGATATTGGGTCGGGATTCTGGGCCACCGGCGCACTAGCGTCGGTGCCATGACGCACAGCCGCACCGACACGGACACGGCCACCGCCACCACCACCCCGACCCGGGTCGACTTCTTCTTCGACCCCGCCTGCCCCTTCGCCTGGATCACCTCCCGCTGGCTGCTGGAGGTGGAGCGGCTGCGCCCGCTCGACCTACGGTTCCGGGCGATGAGCCTGTACCTGCACAACACCGGCAACGGACTGCCCGACTGGTACCGCGACCTGGTGGACCGCTCGATCGGGCCGGTGCGGGTCGCCGTGGCCGCCGCCGAACGGTACGGCGAGAAGGTGCTGCGCGACCTGTACACCGCGTTCGGCACCCGCATCCACGAACAGGGCGTCGACGACTTCGACACGGTGGTCACCGAGTCGCTGGCCGGACTCGGGCTCCCCGCCGGCCTGTCGGCCGCCGCTCACGACCCGTCGTACGACGAGGCGGTCCGCCGCAGCCACACGGCCGGCGCCGAGCCGGAGACCGGCGGCTACGTCGGCACGCCCACCCTCCACATCGACGGCACCGTGTGGTTCGGACCCTTGCTGCGCGCCGTCCCGCGCGGTGCCGAGGCGGCCGAACTCTTCGACAGCTTCCGCGTGCTGGCCCGGCACCCCGACTTCTTCGAACTGAAGCGCACCCGCACCGGTGCGCTCCGGTTCGACTGACCCGGAGCGGGTTGGCCGATAAACGCCCCTGCGGCGGGCCGGCCGCTCCGGACGTGTGACACGGCGGCGCCGCCCGGCGCAGAACCATGAGCCACCGCGGTCCGACGTCACAGGGGAGCGCCGGACCGCGGCGGCCGATACCACACGACCGTCCCCCGGCGCCACGCCTCACCGAACCAGGCGACAAACCCGCGGGGTTGTCCCTAGGGTGAACCGCGCGGAAGGCCTGAGGGGGACGGACGGATGAGTGTGACGGGCAGACCCCTGCCGTCGTTACCGCAGTACCGCAAGGACGGGCTGACCCGGCGCCTGAGCGCCTCGGCCCACCTCGACGACGACTTCGCCCCGTACGCCGACCGGATGCTCACCGGAGACCGGCTCAACGCGATCGGGCTCAGCCTCGGCATCAACGTCGTCGCCGGCGCCCGGCACGCGCGCGTGGCCACCCGCCGCCGCGCCGCCCTCGACCGCCGGCTCGCCCGCCTCCGGGCGGCCGTACCCCTCGCGCTCCTCGCCGGGCTCCGGGGACTGGTCAACGGACAACGGTCACTCGGATGGGTGGCGATTTTCGGCCCTTTCGGCGCCTACCCGATGCATCATCGACCTCCACACCTACGGGGCACGCCACATGGAGAACGTCTCCGGGCTCCGGGGGCTGCGGGCCCGCAACCGGCTCTACGCCCTCGGCAGCTACGCCCACCTCGTACCCGAGCCGGTGCCCGGCCCACCCGGCTGCCCCGCGCCCAGATCCCCGAGCACCTCGTGGACCGGCTCCCGGTCGCCGCCTGGGAAAGCTGGTGGGACCTGTTCCGGGACACCACCCGCCGCACCGGCCCCGAACCGCGCGGCGCCCTCGGCCGCATCCCGCGGCGCCACCGTCGGCAGAGCGACCACGACCGGGCGCCGGCCGGGACCCGCCGCGCCCTCACCCAGCAGCACCTCCGACACGACCACGGCGCCACGGGCAGCCTGCGCGAGGACCTCGGCGCCTGGGACGAGGCCGGTCACATCGAACGCACCGACGCGCAGGACTTCCTGTTCCGGCTCCGGCAGGGCGTGCTGACCGCCACGGAACGGTTCCCGCGGGACCACGACATCGACACCAGTTCCTTCGACAAGGCCGTACAGGTCATCGACACGCAGACCCACGACATCGGTAACGTCAGCGGTCCCGGCACCTTCGGCGCCCACGGGACGATCCTCCTGGGCGGGCAGCAGGGCCCGGACCCCAGGGCGGCCCGGGAGCCCGGGGCGGCCCCGGTCCCGCGGGATCCGGCCGGCGCGCCGAAGCCGTAACCCCACCCACCCGACGGCTCCTCCGGTCCGGGGCGAGCCGCCGGACCGGAAGCGAGGACAGGACATGAGCACCTACAACTTCGGCAACGACAACGGCCCCGCCCACTTCGGCGACCACCGCCAGACCCAGATCAACCACGCCCACCCCGACCTGCCCACCATGATGGACCTCGCCCAGCGGCTCACCGACACGCTGCGCGCCGAGTACCCGGAACTGGTGCCCCAGGGCGAGATCATCCAGGCCCAGTTCCAGGAGTCCGCCGACGACGGCCTGCCGCCGAACCGCGGCCGGATCCGCTCCGCGCTGGACACGATCGCCATCGGGGCCTCGGCCGGCACCGGCAGCCTCGCCTTCACCCAGCAGCTCATCAACGCCCTCGGGCTGTGACCGGCCGAAGCCCCGCCGCCACGGGGCTTCGGCCACGGCACGTCACCGGGCCCGCAGCACCGCCCGGAACCGCCGCCGAGGTCCAGGTCGAGCGCCGACCGCAGCGGCACCGTCCGACCGGGCTCGATCTTCTGCACGGTGCCGTCCGAGCGGGTACCCGTCCAGGTCTCCCGCGAGCGGTTGGCGAGCCTGAACCGCCCCGGCTTCTTGGGGTGTTCGCCGGCCCCGCGACGAGCGCCGGGCCGGAACAGTCGTGCCGCGCAGGCTCCGGCAGCAGACGGTGGGCCTCCACCCGCGCGGCGCGGCGCGGCCGGATGTGGTTGCTCGGTGCGGGTCGGGGGAGTGGTCACCGTCAGCCGCGGTGGCAGCACCAGCCGGGCCCCGCACCAGCAGTCCCACGGCGGCGGGTTCTCGCCCGGCTCCGTCGTGATCTTCCGCCCGCACGAGGCGCACTCCACCACCGCGACCGGCACCGCCGGCAGCGCGTCACGCGACTCCGACCCCCGCACCCGGGCCGCGGGATCGCGCAGCCCCGTCGTGAACGACCGCCGGAACAGCTCCCGCAGCCGCTCCGCCGCCGCGTCCCGGCGTGCCGGGGCCGCGGGCCCGGCCACCACGCACCCGTACCCTGACGGGGCACCTCGCGGCCACGGCCGCGCGGCGGTTACGCGCCGAGTGCCGCCAAGGCCGGCCGGCAGGCGCTGTCGTACCGCTCCAGCGACACCCGGGCCACTTCAGGGGCGGGGCCGAGCACCTCGGCGAGCACGTCCGCCCCGGCCGCGCCGCGCGCGATCCGGTCCGGCAGGAAGCCGGGGGCCAGGACGTACGGCGCGACGGCGACCCGCTCGCAGCCGAGGGCGCGCAGCTCACGTACCGCGTCCTCGGTGCGGGGAAGGGACGCGGAGGCGAACGCGGGTCGCACGGCGCACCAACCGGTGTGCCACCACTCCCGCGCGATGTCGGCGATCACCGCGATCGCCTCCGGGTCGGAGGACCCCGCCGAGGCCAGCACGACCCCGGTCGAGGACTTGTCGGCGGGCGACAGGCCCGCCTCGTACAGCCGTCGTTCCAGCGCGGACAGCAGCAGCGGGGACGGGCCGAGCACGTCTGCCTGCCGGATCCGCAGCCGCGCCGGCGCGTCCCGCAGCACGGCGGGGATGTCGGCCTTGGCGTGGAACGCGCGGGTCAGCAGCAGCGGCAGGGCGACGACGTCCCGTACGCCCTCCGCCGCCAGCGACTGAAGCACCCCGTGCACCGACGGGACGTTGAAGTCCAGGAACCCGGTCTCCACGCGCAGGCCCGGCCGCAGCGACCGCACCCGCTCCACCAGGGCGTGCACGGTCGCCGCGTGCCGCGGGTCGCGGCTGCCGTGGGCGATGACGAGAAGGACCGGACGGCGCATGGTCAGCTCTTCACCAGCAGGCCGCGGCTGCGCAGCACCCACCGCTCCAGCGGGCTGAAGATCAGCAGGTCGATGGCGATGCCGACGAACAGGATCAGGAAGATCGCCTCGAACACCATGGACATGGAGCTGGCGTTGCGGCCGTTCTCCAGCAGCGCGCCCAGGCCGACGCCCAGGTCGGGGGAGGAGGCGATGATCTCCGCGGCCATCAGCGAGCGCCAGGAGAAGGCCCAGCCCTGCTTCAGGCCCGCGAGATAGCCCGGCAGCGCGGCCGGCAGGACGATGTGCCAGGCGCCCCGCACCCCGGTCGCGCCCATCGTGCGGCCCGCCCGCAGGAACAGCGGCGGCACCTGGTCGATGCCGGAGACCAGGCCGTTGGCGATCGACGGGACCGCGCCGAGCAGGATCACCGCGTACATCATCGAGTTGTCCAGGCCCAGCCAGATCACCGCCGGCGGCACCCAGGCGACCGACGGCAGCGACTGCAGACCGGACAGCACCGGACCGATGGCCGCGCGCACGAACTTCACCCGCGCCACCAGCAGACCGAGCGGTGTGCCGATGGCCAGCGCGAACAGGAAGCCCAGCAGACCGCGCGAGACGCTGGTCCAGATGTAGTCCAGCAGCGTGCCCTCCAGCCAGGCACGCTTGAACTCGCCACCGACGTCGGCGGGGGAGGGCAGTTTCGTGGGATCGTCGACGATCTTGAAGGAGATCAGCGCCTGCCACACCACCAGCACCACCACGGTGGCGACGACCGGCGGCAGGATCTTGCTGGTGAAGGTCTGCCGGAACGGCGTACGGCCGGCGGAGACGACCTCCAGGGCGTCCAGACCCGCCTCGACGCTCCCCGCGTCCGTGACGGTCTTGGTCTCAGTGCTGGCCATGACGCCGGATCTCCCCACGCAGTACTTCGGTGATCTCCAGGGACAGTTCGGCGACCGGCGCGTCCTCGATGCGCCGCGGCTGCGGAATGTCCACCCGCCACTCACGGGCCACCCGGCCCGGCCGGGACGACAGCAGCACCACCCGCTGCGCGAGCCGTACCGCCTCGCGCACGTTGTGCGTGACGAACAGGACGGACACGCCCGTCTCCGCCCAGATCCGGGTCAGCTCGTCGTGCAGCAGGTCCCGGGTGATCGCGTCCAGCGCGGCGAACGGCTCGTCCATCAGCAGCAGCTGGCTGTCCTGCGCGAGCGCGCGGGCCATGGCCACGCGCTGGCGCATACCGCCGGACAGCTCGTGCACCCGCTTGCCGTACGAGCCGTGCAGCCGCACCAGTTCGAGCAGCCGCTCGGCCCGCTCGCGGCGCTCGTTCTTCGGAACGCCCCTGAGCTTGAGGGCGAGTTCGATGTTCTTGCCCGCGGTCAGCCATGGGAACAAGGCGTGTTCCTGGAACATCAGGGCCGGACGCCCGTCGGTCGCGATGCTGCCGGCGGAGGGCTGGTCCAGCCCCGCCACCAGGTTCAGCAACGTCGACTTGCCGCAGCCCGAGGCCCCCAGGAGGGTGACGAACTCACCCGGTGCGACATCGAGGCTGATGTCGTCCAGGACGAGCTGCTGCCCGCCCGGTGTCGCGAAGGACTTCGAGACGTGTGCGATACGCGCCGCGTGCTCGACCGTCTCGGCGGCCTCGGCGAAGGTCGTTGCCATGGTCGTCACCTCCTGGGAACTCATCGGCTACGGGACTTACTCGGCGCCGAGTCCGGCGTCGCTGACGGTCGGCTCGCCCTCGGCCTTGAGGACCTTGTTCAGGAGGGTGAGGTCGTAGATGCCGTCCAGCTTGGGGTTCTCCAGCAGGCCGGCCTTGACGGCGTGCCCCGCCTCGGTGTCGAGGGTCGCGGCGAGCGGGTCGTCGGTGAACTGGATGGACTTCCACGCCGGGTCCAGCACCTTCGCGGGCAGCTCCTTGCCGGAGTCGACGCCCAGCTGCTTGTTCGCCGCGGTCTTCGCCTCGTCCGGGTTGGCGTTGATCCACTTGTTGGTCTCGACCGATGCCCTGAGGACCGCCTCGACGGCCTTCGGGTGCTCCTTGAGGAACTTCTGCGACACGATGATGTTCGTGATCACGAACTTCTTGTCCGGCCACAGCGTCGACTCGTCCAGCAGCACCTTGGCGCCCTCGGCGACCAGCTTGGACGCGGTCGGCTCCGGCACCCAGGCGCCGTCGATCGAGCCGGACTTGTAGGCGTCCGGGGTCACCTTGTTGTCCGTGCGGACGACGGACACGTCACCCTTGCCGCTCTGCGCGTCGACCTTCCAGCCCTGCTCGGCCGCCCAGTTGAGGAACGCCACGTCCTGCGTGTTGCCGAGCTGCGGGGTCGCGATCCTCTTGCCCTCGACGTCCTTCAGGGACTTGATCTTCTTCGGGTTGACGACCAGCTTCACCCCGCCGGAGGCCGAACCGCCGATGATGCGCAGGCTCTTGCCGTCGGACTTGGTGTAGCCGTTGATCGACGGGGAGGGGCCGATCCAGCCGATGTCGATGGAACCCGAGTTCAGGGCCTCGATCTCGGACGGACCGGCGTTGAAGACCTGGTACTTGGCCTCGGTGGCGCCCAGCTCCTTCTGGAAGAAGCCCTTCTGCTTGCCGACCAGGGCGGTGGCGTGGGTGAGGTTGCCGAAGTAGCCGATCTTGACGGAGCCGAGCCCGTCGATCTTCTTGGCGCCGGTGGCGATCTTGGCGCCCGCGTTGTCGTCCTTGGAGTCGGACCCGTAGCCGCAGGCCGCGAGGGACAACAGGGGGAGTGCGGCGATCACGGCGATCCCGCGGCGAAGCAGAGTGGAGCGGTTGGCAGGCACGGGAGGCTTTCCTCTCGTTGGCCCGGCGGTCACGGTCTCTCAGGTCGTGGCCGGGAGTCGGCAAAGGGTCTTCGTCGCTTCCGGGGTGGGGGTCCCCCCGCTCGCGAGCGAAGCCGAGCATGTGGGGGAGGGTGGGGGGACGGGGCGCGCAGGCAGTGCGCGTACGTCACCGCGCACATCGCGCGACCCCGCCCTGCCCGCTGCCGAGGACGCCGCTGCCGACGCGGCCGCCCTCCTTCGCGAACGTCGAGTAGAAGTCGGTGGAGTTCATCGCTCAGAAGTCCCAGCCGTCGTCGTCGGCCTCGTCCTTGACGGGCTCGGGGGACGCGAACGACTCGCCGACCATGCCCGCGGTGAGCGTGGTGCCGTCGGCGGGGTCGATCAGGATGAAGGAGCCCGTGCGGCGCGAGTCGGCGTAGGAGTCGACCGGCAGCGGCTCGGCGGTACGGATCTTCACCCGGCCGATGTCGTTGGCGACCAGCTGTCCCGGGTGCGGGTGCAGGGACAGGTCGTCGAGCGTCAGCCGGGACGGGATGTCCTTCACGATCGCCTTGACCGTGCGGGTGCCGTGCTTGAGCAGCACCCGGTGACCGACGGTCAGCGGCGCGTCGGCGACGTGGCAGACGGTCGCCTCCACGTCCTGCGTGGTGGCCGGGGCGTCCTTCGTCGGCACGATCAGGTCGCCGCGCGAGACGTCGATGTCGTCCGCGAGCCGCACCGTCACCGACTGCGTCGTCCAGGCCACGTCGACCGGTTCGCCGAGCAGGTCGATGCCGGAGATCGTCGAGGTACGGCCGGACGGCAGGACGGTGACCTGCTCGCCCACGCGGAACGTGCCGGCCGCGATCTGGCCCGCGTAGCCCCGGTAGTCCGGGTGCTCGGCGGTCTGCGGCCGGATCACGTACTGCACGGGCAGCCGCGCGTGGCAGTGCGCCAGGTCGTGGCTGACCGGCACGGTCTCCAGGTGCTCCAGCACGGTGGGACCGCCGTACCAGTCCATGTGCGCGGACGGCTCCACCACGTTGTCGCCGGCCAGCGCCGAGATCGGGATCGCGGTGACCTCCGGGACGCCCAGCTCGGTCGCGTACGCCGTGAACTCCTCGGCGATCGCGGCGAACACCTTCTCCTCGTACCCGACGAGGTCCATCTTGTTGACGGCGAGGACGACGTGCGGGACGCGCAGGAGGGCGGCGATGGCCGCGTGCCGGCGGGTCTGCTCGACCACGCCGTTGCGGGCGTCGACCAGGATCACCGTCAGCTCGGCCGTGGAGGCGCCGGTGACCATGTTGCGGGTGTACTGCACATGGCCGGGGGTGTCGGCGAGGATGAACCGGCGGCGCGGGGTCGCGAAGTAGCGGTAGGCGACGTCGATGGTGATGCCCTGCTCGCGTTCGGCGCGCAGGCCGTCGGTGAGCAGCGCGAGGTCCGGGCCGTCCTGGCCACGGCTCGCGGAGGCGCGCTCGACGGCCTCCAGCTGGTCGGCGAGCACCGACTTGGAGTCGTGCAGCAGACGTCCGACGAGCGTGGACTTGCCGTCGTCGACGGAGCCGGCGGTGGCGAACCGCAGCAGGGTGGTGGCCGAGAGCGCCTCGGTCGTGGTCGTGCTCATGCTTAGAAGTACCCCTCGCGCTTGCGGTCTTCCATCGCGGCCTCGGACAGCTTGTCGTCGGCGCGGGTCGCGCCCCGCTCGGTCAGCCGGGACGCGGCGATCTCGGCGATGACCTTCTCGATCGTGTCGGCGTCGGAGTCGACCGCGCCGGTGCAGGACATGTCGCCGACGGTGCGGTAGCGCACCTGCCGCTTCTCGACCGTCTCGCCGTCCTTCGGCCCGCCCCACTCGCCGGCCGTCAGCCACATGCCGCTGCGCTGGAACACCTCGCGCTCGTGGGCGAAGTAGATCTCCGGCAGTTCGATGCCCTCGCGGGCGATGTACTGCCAGACGTCCAGCTCGGTCCAGTTGGACAGCGGGAAGACCCGGACGTGCTCACCGGGGGCGTGGCGGCCGTTGTACAGGTTCCACAGCTCGGGGCGCTGGCGGCGCGGGTCCCACTGGGAGAACTCGTCGCGCAGGGAGAAGACGCGCTCCTTGGCGCGGGCCTTCTCCTCGTCGCGGCGGCCACCGCCGAAGACGGCGTCGAACTTCTCGCTCTGGATCTTCTCCGTCAGCGGGAGGGTCTGGAGCGGGTTGCGGGTGCCGTCGGGGCGTTCCTTGAGCACACCGCGGTCGATGTAGTCCTGGACCGAGGCCACATGGAGGCGCAGCCCATGTGCGGCCACCACACGGTCCCGGTACTCAAGGACTTCCGGGAAATTGTGTCCGGTGTCGACATGGAGCAGCGCGAACGGCACCGGCGCGGGGGTGAAGGCCTTCAGCGCGAGGTGCAGCATGACGATGGAGTCCTTGCCGCCGGAGAACAGGATCACCGGGTTCTCGAACTCGCCCGCGACCTCGCGGAAGATGTGCACCGCCTCCGACTCCAGCGCGTCCAGGTGCGACAGTGCGTACGGGCTGTCCGTGCCCTCGTCCACCTTGGCGACCGTGGTCATGCCAGTCCCCTCTCGCTCAGCAGCGCGTACACCGACGCGGCCGACTCCCGGACCGTCTGGTGCTGCGACTCGATCCGCAGATCCGGCGTCTCCGGCTCCTCGTACGGGTCGTCGACCCCGGTGAGCCCGGTCAGCTCGCCCGCGGCCTGCTTGGCGTACAGCCCCTTCACATCGCGCACGCTGCACACCTCGACCGGGGTCGCCACATGGATCTCCAGGTACGGCGTCCCGTTCTCCTCGTGCCGCTTGCGCACCGCGTCCCGGCTGTCCGCGTACGGCGCGATCACCGGCACCAGCGCCGTGACGCCGTTGCGGGCCAGCAGCTCGGCGACGAAGCCGATGCGCTGCACGTTGGTGTGCCGGTCCTCCCGGGAGAAGCCGAGGCCCGCCGAGATGAACTCGCGGATCTCGTCGCCGTCGAGCACCTCCACACGGTGGCCCTCGGCGCGCAGCCGGCCCGCCAGCTCGTACGCGATGGTGGTCTTGCCGGCGCTCGGCAGACCCGTGAGCCAGACGGTGGCTCCGGTCGTCACGTGGTTCTCCTGACTCCGCTCGTTCGTCATCCGTGCAGCCCGCACTCGGTCTTGGCCCGGCCCGCCCAGCGGCCGGCCCGCGCGTCCTCGCCCTCCAGGACCCTGCGGGTGCACGGGGCGCAGCCGACGGAGGCGTAGCCGTCCATCAGCAACGGGTTGGTGAGCACGCCGTGTTCGGTGATGTACGCGTCCACGTCGTCCTGCGTCCAGCGGGCGATCGGGGAGATCTTGACCTTCTGCCGCTTCTCGTCCCAGCCGACGACCGGCGTGTTCGCCCGGGTCGGGGACTCGTCGCGGCGCAGGCCCGTCGCCCACGCCTGGTAGTTCTTCAGGCCCTCTTCCAGTGGCCGCACCTTGCGCAGCGCGCAGCACAGGTCGGGGTCGCGGTCGTGCAGCTTCGGGCCGTACTCGGCGTCCTGTTCGGCGACCGTCTGCTTCGGCGTGAGGGTGATGACGTTGACGTCCATCACGGCCTCCACGGCGTCCCGGGTGCCGATGGTCTCCGGGAAGTGGTAGCCGGTGTCGAGGAAGACCACGTCCACGCCCTTCAGCACGCGCGAGGCGAGATGGGCGACCACGGCGTCCTCCATGGAGGAGGTGACGCAGAACTTCGTGCCGAAGGTGTCCACCGCCCACCGGAGGATCTCCAGTGCGGAGGCGTCCTCCAGGTCCCGGCCCGCCTGCTCGGCGAGCGCCTTCAACTCCTCGGTCGTACGCTCTTCCTGAGCCGTCGTCATATCAGGTCGTCCCCTCCGTTGTCGGCTCGCTGAATGCCCCGGGCCAGCAGCCCCAGGAACTTCAGCCGGAATGCGCGGTTGCACGCCGCGCATTCCCAGGCGCCGTGACCCTCGTCGCTCGGACGCAGGTCCTCGTCGCCGCAGTAGGGGCAGTAGAACGGGGCCGCGCGCTCGCTCACGACAGGGCCTCCTCGGACGCGCGCGCCGCCCAGGCCGCGAACCGCTCGCCGTCCTCGCGCTCGGCCTGGAACCGCTTGAGCACGCGCTCGACGTAGTCGGGCAGCTCCTCCGCGGTGACCTTCAGGCCGCGCACCTTGCGGCCGAAGCCCGGCTCCAGCCCGAGGGCGCCGCCCAGGTGCACCTGGTAGCCCTCGACCTGCTCGCCCCGGTCGTCGAGGACCAGCTGTCCCTTGAGACCGATGTCCGCGACCTGGATACGGGCGCAGGCGTTCGGGCAGCCGTTGAGGTTGATGGTGATCGGCTCGTCGAAGTCCGGCAGGCGGCGCTCCAGTTCGTCGATCAGCTGCGAGCCGCGCTGCTTGGTCTCCACGATGGCGAGCTTGCAGAACTCGATGCCGGTGCAGGCCATGGTGCCGCGCCGGAACGAGGACGGCCGCGCGGTGAGGTCCAGCGCCTCCAGGCCCTCCACCAGCGAGTCGACCCTGTCCTGCTCGACGTCGAGGATGATCATCTTCTGCTCGACGGTGGTGCGGACCCGGCCCGAGCCGTGCGCCTCCGCGAGGTCGGCGACCTTCGTCAGCGTGGCGCCGTCGACCCGGCCGACGCGCGGCGCGAAACCGACGTAGAAGCGGCCGTCCTTCTGCCGGTGCACACCGATGTGGTCGCGCCACTGCTGCACCGGCTGCTCGGGAGCGGGCCCGTCGGTCAGCTTGCGCTTCAGGTACTCGTCCTCCAGCACCTGACGGAACTTCTCCGCGCCCCAGTCCGCGACGAGGAACTTCAGCCGGGCCCGGTTGCGCAGCCGGCGGTAGCCGTAGTCGCGGAAGATCGAGATGACACCCTCGTAGACGTCCGGGACCTCGTCGATCGGCACCCAGGCGCCGAGCCGCACGCCCAGCTTGGGGTTGGTGGACAGACCGCCGCCGACCCAGACGTCGAAGCCCGGGCCGTGCTCGGGGTGGCGTACGCCGACGAACGCGACGTCGTTGATCTCGTGCACGACGTCCAGCAGCGGCGAACCCGAGATGGCCGTCTTGAACTTGCGGGGGAGGTTGGAGTACGCCTTGTTGTTCAGGACGCGGCGCTTCATCTCCTCCAGCGCCGGCGTGGCGTCGATGATCTCGTCCTCGGCGATGCCCGCCACCGGGGAGCCGATCATCACACGCGGGGTGTCACCGCAGGCGGTGACGGTGGACAGGCCGACGCCCTCCAGCCGGTCCCAGATCTCCGGCACGTCCTCGATCCGGATCCAGTGGTACTGGACGTTCTGCCGGTCGGTGATGTCCGCCGTGCCGCGCGCGAACTCCTGCGAGATCTCACCGATCACCCGCAACTGCGCCGTGGTCAGCGCCCCGCCGTCGATGCGGACGCGCAGCATGAAGTACTCGTCGTCCAGTTCCTCCGGCTCCAGGACCGCGGTCTTGCCGCCGTCGATCCCGGGCTTGCGCTGGGTGTAGAGCCCCCACCAGCGCATCCGGCCGCGCAGGTCGTTCGGGTCGATCGAGTCGAAGCCGCGCTTGGAGTAGATCGTCTCAATGCGTGTCCGCACATTGAGACCGTCGTCGTCCTTCTTGAACTGCTCGTTGCCGTTGAGCGGGGTGAAGTGGCCAACGGCCCACTGGCCCTCACCGCGGTGACGGCTCACCTTGCGGCGGGGCGCGGAGGCGGCGGGGTTCTGTGGGGTGGCGGCCATGGGTGTACGTCCTTCGGGACAGGCGGGTAAGCGGCTGACCTGCGCGTGCGTGCGCATGCGGCATGGGTGCGCGTCGTTGCGCACGCGTGATCAGGTACGAAGAGGGAACGGCGGTGCTGGGAGGCGTCAGCTCGCCGGACAGATGGCGCTGGACATGCGGCCGAGATCGACGTGCCGCCGACTCACCAAGGCAATTCCAGTTCCGGACATGACGGAAGCGTGTCACGGCGATCTGGACACAGTCCAGCTTCGTCCATCATCCGGACACCCTTGTCCCGGAATGTGGAACAAGGGTGTCGTCGCTCACATGCGTCGCCGGAGGACTTGTCCTGGCAGGTCAGGCGGGGTATGCGCCGGGCCAGGGCCCCGGCGCGGCCCCGTCCGGCTCCAGCTCCACCTTGGTGTCGAACAGCTTGAAGCCGCGCCGCTGGTAGTTGTCCATCGCGTACTCGCCGTCCTTGCTGCACGTGTGCAGCCACACCCGCTTCGTCGGCGTCCGCCCGGGCCACCGCTCGGCCAGGTCCCACGCGCGGGCCGTACCGTACGCCAGCAGGTGGCCGCCGATGCGCCGGCCGCGGAAGGCGGGGATCAGCCCGAAGTACACGATCTCGACCGCGCCCTCGTCCTGCGGCTCCAGCTCGACATAGCCGGCCGGGGTGCCGCGGTCGTAGGCCACCCAGGTCTCCACGCCGGGCCGCTCCAGGTGCTCCCGCCACCGCGCGTACGTCCAGCCCAGCCGGTCGGTCCAGCGGATGTCGCCGCCGACCGAGGCGTACAGGAACCGGCTGAACTCGGGGGAGGGCACCTCGGCGCGGACGATCCGGACATCGCCGTCCGGGGCGGCGGCGGGCAGGAGGTCGGCCGGGGAGGTCTGCTCCAGGGACCAGGTGGTGACAGGGACGCTGCTCATGCGGGTCAGGGAACCATCCCGCGGGCCGGTCTGTCGATCGGGTCCGGGAGCGCCCCCGGAGCCGAGCGGCATGACCGCCCCCGGAATCGAGCGGCACAACGGCCTCCCGTGCCGGTCGGCAGGACCGGCCGTCAGTCCAGGGAGCGGTCCAGCTCGGCCAGTGGCAGCGCGAACAGCATGCGGTCGGACAGTGACCACACCTCGCCGCTCTCCTGCCAGTAGGAGAGCGAGCCCGCGTCTTGCGCCCAGCAGCGGTCCGAGGCGTCGGCGCCGCAGCGGGCCGCCCGGGCACCCCGGGTGTCCTGCCGCCACAGGCCGCCGTGCCCGTCCTGCGACTCGGGCAGCCGTCCCACATACCAGGACGGCCGGTCCGCCCCGGGCTTCCGGTACGACAGCAGGCCCCGGATCCCGTCGGCCCGGGTCCGGTACGCCTCCACCGCGTCCGCCCGCCCCCAGGCATCCGTGGCGAGCAGCCCGGGACGCGCCGGATCGTCGCTGAACGCGTACCGCCACAGCCGGGCGCGCCGGTCGCCGCCGGGCGCGGTCCACTCCGCGGCGACCAGGCTGTCCGGCGTCGTACCCCGGTCGAGGGCGAGCGCGCCGGGACAGGGCGGGCCGGAGGGGGCGCAGCGGCCGGAGGTGAAGCGGTACGAGGCGACCGCGGGCAGCACATAGCCGTAGCCGTCGGCGGACCAGCCGCCGGCCACGCGGCCGATCTCGGGCCCGTCGACCGTGGTGCGCTGGATGCGGTCCAGGTCGTAGACGTAGAGCGCGTCGGCGCCGCCGGCCGTGGTGGTGACCAGCAGCTTGTTCTGGTACCAGACCATGCCGGAGACGCCTGAGGCCAGGCCCCGGTAGTCCCGGCCGCCGTCGACCGGCACCACCAGCAGCACCCAGCGGTAGGAGAGGTGGGCGGGGTCGTCCGCGTCGACGAAGGCGACCCGGGCGAGGCCCCGCTCGGCGGGGCGGCCGGTGGTGGTGCTGTGGGTCCAGCCGGCGAGGACGACCCGGTGGGTGCCCCAGACGCCGTCGTCGTCGGCGTCCCCGGAGGTGGTCACCGAGGCGGGCCGCCAGTCGGCGGTGGCGGTGTCGGCGGGGTCCCAGCAGTAGGCGCGGGTGGCGGCCGGGGCGACGGGAAGGGAGGCGCGGTCGCCGGCGGAGCAGTCGTCGCCCTCGCGCAGGCCGCGGTCGGTGCTCTGGAGCACGGCGTCCACGCCGACCGGACGGCCCATCGCGGCGGCGAGCCGGTCCAGGGTGCGCGCGGGGACCGGGTGCTCCTGGAGGCGGAGCCGGCTGGTGTCCGCCGGGGAGGTCAGCGGCTTCAGCGCGCCCGGGTCCTCGGTGACGTCGGCCTGGGAGGCGCTGATCAGGGTGGCCGCGGCGGTGAGCGCGAGCGCGGTGCCGGTCAGGACCGCGCGCAGCGCCGCGCCCCGTCTGCGTCGGCGGTGTCTGCCGCGATGCTTCATCTCTCCTCCAGAGGGCGGGCCAACTGCGCCTGACGAGCCGTAGGTTGACGCGAGGAGCAGGTGGGGAGGCCCGTACGGGATGCTACGGCAGGAACGGGCCGCGCAGGGCCAAGACCGCGCAGATGGGCGGAAGACGCGCGTGCGTGGCCGGGTCCGGCCGGACGGTCACCTCTGACCGGGCTACTCGGTCCGGCCGTTGTGCGTGACATTCCGTTTCCGGGTCACTGCCGGTGCTGTCGACTGTGGGAGCAGGCGGGACGGATCCTCTGGAAGGATCACTTCCACTTCCACATCGTCGCAGAACCGATACGGTCGGTGCTGGAGAAGTTCCCCCAGATACCTTCGGATTCTGGACATCTCGGCCCGTACGGTCACAGTCCGGGAAGGATCGCCGAACAGATCCTCGGCCAGCCCCGCCGCCCCGCGCCCGGCACGGTGCTCCGCGAGCAGGAACAGCAACTCGGCATGGCGCGGACTCAGTTCCCGCGACCAGGAACCCGCCGAAGCCGTGACCGTCAGCAGGCAGCGGCCCGGCCGGGCGAGGTCCAGCGCGATCCGGCGGGCACCGGCCCGCGGCTCCTCCTCCGCCCGCAACAGCCAGCCCCCGGCCAGCGGCTCCACCGCGCACGAGCCGAGCGAGGGCAGCCACCGGCGGCCCGGCGCCAGCGTCCTCGGCAGCGTCACCCGCCGCACGTACGGCATCCCGGTCACGGCCGCCGCCCAGCCGTCGCGGTCCACCACCAGCGCCCGCCCGGCCAGCCGGGCCAGCACCGGCGCCGCCACCACCCGCAGCCGCTCCAGCGAGGCCAGATGAAGCTCCCGCAGCCGGGCCTCGGCCAGCTTGGCCACCGAGTCCACCCAGGCGAGGGTCGCCGGATGCATGGTCTCCAGGGGGCCGCTGACGTCCACCACGCCGAGCAGCCGCCCGTCCCGCGGATCCGTGATCGGCGCGCCCGAACAGGTCCAGGAGATGTGCGACCGTACGAAGTGCTCGCCGGCGAACACCTGGACCGGCCGCCGTACCACCGCAGGGGTGCCCACCCCGTTGGTGCCGACGACGTCTTCCCGCCAGTCGGCGCCGAGTTCAAAGCCGAGCCCGTCGGCCTTACGCAGCACCGACGGCGCCCCCTCCCGCCACAGCACGCGCCCGTCGGCGTCCGCGACGACCATGATGTGCTGGGCCACGTCCGCGACCGAAAGCAGCCCCTCCCGCAGCACCGGCAGCACATGCCGCAGCGGCGACTCCTCCCGTCGGCGCCGCACCTCGTCCGAGGGCAACAGCCCGGACCGGAAGTCGTGTTCGGGGTCGACGCCACTGCGCAGCATCCGTCCCCACGACTGCTCGATCACCGGACGGGGCGCGAGCCGGGTACGTTGCCCGGCGAGCGTGGCCTCACGCACCTCGCTCAGCACCCGCGCCGCCTGCGCCGCGTCCACGGCGGCCAGACGCGCCACGTTCATCGGCGGGTTCACCACTGCGGTCCTCCCGGAAAAGGGCGTCGAACACACGTGTCAAGCCGTCCGGGCGGCGGTTTCCGGTCCGACTGTGCCTCTCATACTGCCGTTCCGGACATGGCGGAGGCACAGACTCCGCGCATGTGCCGCCATAAGTTGCAACCCCCTGCAACCCTGGTGAACCGCCGGGGCGTGGCTGAGACTTGACCCAGGTGGTGGGGGGTGGTGCCGTGTCGGCGCAGCACCACCCCCTCCCTCCGAGCCCTCAAAGGCCCCGGCCGGGTGCGGCAGGTCAGGCCGGCCGCGCTCGATCCACCACCGACTCCAGGTCCAGGCCCGTCGGCAACGTGCCGAAGGACGCGCCGTGGTCGCCGCCCAGGCGGGAGGCGCAGAAGGCGTCGGCCACCTCCGGCGGGGCGTACCGCACCAGGAGAGAGCCCTGCAGGACCAGCGCGAGCCGTTCCACCAGGCGCCGGGCGCGCCCCTCGATGCCGTCCAGGTCGGCGAGTTCGGTGAACAGGTCCTTCACCGCCCGGTCCAGCCGGTGGTCCGCGCCGTGCGCCTGGCCGATCTCGGTGAGGCAGGCGTCCAGCGCGCCCGGCTCCCGTTGCAGGGCCCGCAGCACGTCCAGCGCCTGCACGTTCCCGGCGCCCTCCCACACGGAGTTCAGCGGCGACTCCCGCACCAGCCGGGGCAGACCGGACTCCTCCACGTACCCGTTGCCGCCCAGGCACTCGGCGGCCTCCACGGCCACCGGGGCGCAGCGCTTGGTGATCCAGTACTTCGCGGCCGGCACCGCGAGCCGCAGGAAGGCACGCTCCTGCTCACCGCCGTCGTCACAGGCCGCGGCCAGCCGCAGCGCGAGCGCGGTCGCCGCCTCCGACTCCAGCGCCAGATCGGCGAGGACGTTGCGCATCAACGGCTTGTCGACCAGCTTCCCGCCGAACGCCTCCCGGTGCGCGCAGTGGTGCACGGCCTGCGCCACCGCCTGCCGCATCAGGCCCGCCGAGCCGAGCGCACAGTCCAGCCGGGTCGCGGCGACCATCCCGATGATCGCGCGCACCCCGCGCCCCTCCTCGCCGACCCGGCGCGCCCAGGTGCCGTCGAACTCGACCTCCGCCGAGGCGTTCGAGCGGTTGCCCAGCTTGTCCTTCAGTCGCTGGATCAGGAAGACGTTGCGCCCTCCGTCGGGCAGCAGCCGCGGGACCAGGAAGCAGGTGAGCCCGCCCGGCGCCTGCGCGAGCACCAGGAACGCGTCCGACATCGGCGCCGAGCAGAACCACTTGTGCCCGGTCAGCGTGTACGTGCCGTCCTCCGCGAGGGGCCGCGCCACGGTGGTGTTCGCGCGGACGTCGCTGCCGCCCTGCTTCTCGGTCATGCCCATTCCGAACAGGGCGCCGGGCTTCTGTCCGGCGGGCCGCAGCTGCCGGTCGTAGACCGTGGACGCCAGCCGGGGCTCCCACTCGGCGGCCAGCTCGGCGTCGGCGCGCAGCGCGGGCACGGCCGCGTGCGTCATCGACAGCGGGCAGCAGGTGCCCGCCTCGACCTGCGTCCAGACCAGGAACCCGGCCGCCCGGCGCACATGCCCCGACGGGCGCGCCCAGGCGCTGGTCAGCCCGGCGGAGACGGCCTTGCCGAGCAGCCGGTGCCAGGCCGGGTGGAAGTCGACCTCGTCGATCCGGTGGCCGTACCGGTCGTGGCTGCGCAGCCGGGGCGGATGCTCGTTCGCCTGCACCGCCCACTCCTGGAGCTGCACCGAACCGGCGGCCCTGCCGAGCGCGGACAGCTCGGCGCGCACCTCCTCCAGGACATCGGCGCCGGTGTACCGGTCGACGGCCTCGGCGAGGGCCCGGTCGGCGGTGAAGACGTCGTAGCCGGCCAGCGGAGGCGGCTGGTTCGTCACGGTGTGGGTGGAGGTGCCTGCCATGACTGCGAACCTACCCGGGACGGCGGCGGTGATGGCCTCCGGAGTGGCACAGCGCCGGAAATCGACGTGTGCCCCTCGACGATCGCCCCCGGAAGGTGAGGGCGGCCCGGTGCGGCGGATACCGTTAGGACGTGCAGCCAGCAAGTGAACCCCTCGAGCGGCCGGCCGGCCGGCTCCACAGGGCCAGAGCCCTCTACCGGAACGTCTCCAAGCGCAGGACCGCCTGGCTGTTGCTCAAGGACACCGTCAACTCCTGCATGGAGTACCGCATCCTGGGCCTGGCGGCCGAGGCGGCGTTCTTCACGCTGCTGTCCGTGCCGCCGCTGCTGCTGAGCCTGATCGGACTGCTCGGCTACGTCGACGACTGGACCGGCGCCGACACCATCCACAGCCTGGAGACCAACCTCCTGGAGGCCTCCCGCACGGTGCTGTCCGACAAGGGCGTCAAAGAGATCGCCGAGCCGATCCTGCACGACGTGATGAAGGGAGGCCGGCCCGACGTCATCTCCATCGGCTTCCTGTTCGCCCTCTGGTCGGGCTCGCGCGCGGTGAACGTCTTCATCGACACCATCACCGTCATGTACGGCCTCGACGGCGTCCGGGGCATCGTCAAGACCCGGATCATGGCGTTCCTGCTGTTCATCGTGGCGCTGCTGATCGGCTCGGTGGCGCTGCCGCTGATGGTGGCCGGCCCGGACGCGGTGGTGCGGATCCTGCCCTGGTCGGAGACGGTCGTCCAGGTCCTGTACTGGCCGGTCGTGATCGTCCTGTCCATCGTCTTCCTGACGACCCTGTACCACGTCTCGGTGCCGGTCCGCTCCCCGTGGATCGAGGACGTGCCCGGCGCGCTGGTCGCCCTCGCCATGTGGGTCCTCGGCAGCTTTCTGCTGCGCATCTACCTCACGAGCACCATCGAGGGCGCCACCATCTACGGCTCCCTCGCCGCAGCCGTCGCCGTCCTGCTGTGGATCGGTGTGTCCGCGTTCGCCGTGCTGGTCGGCGCGGCCGTGAACGCGGCCATCGACCGGGTCTGGCCCGCCGCGGCCACGGCCGCCGCGCGCGAGGCCAACGAGCGGATGCGGCACGCGCAGGTCGCCGAGTACGTCGCCCTGGCCGCGGCGGTCCGCGAGGTCGACCCCGACGACCCCGACATGCCCTCCGAGTTCCCCGAACGCTGGTCTCGCTTCCTGCCCCCGGAGGACGTGACGGCCCGCCTCCGCACCCACGCGAAGAACCCGCATCACGCGCACAAGGGCAATGGGCGTGCCGGGGGTGCCCGGGGCGAGGGCGGGGACGGGGATACGGCGCGTCCGGTGCCGTGACCGTCCGGCCGACTCGGTCTGTGGAGGGGCGGACCTGGTCGGCCGTGACCGGCTGACGCCGTGAGGGACCCTCCCCGCCCGCCGTCCTGGCCCTCTCCACCCTCGGCTGTGGACCCTGCGGTGGAGAAGGCGGCCGGGCCTGCCCCCGGAATGTCCACCCGGCACTCCACCCCTGCGCCGATCCGCCGGACACCGTCCCACGCCTAGCGTGAATGCCGTGAACGCACAGGCCGGAGACGTCCGGCCACAGCCGACAGCCGGGCAACGCGGTCGTTCGTCACGTCGCCCGGTACGGCTTTCCGGCGCCGGGCGAGGAGGCAGCGGACATGGCGGATCCAACGGGACACACGGGACAGAGCGGTACGAAGGGGAGGGCGGGCGGCGCGGGCGGGGTCGGCAGGAGAGACGCCGGCAGGACGGCCGGTACTTCCGGAACGAGCGGCACGGCCGAAAGGACCGGGGTGGCCGCGATCGGCGGGTCGGTCGGGGTAGCCGGGAGCCCGGGTATCGCCGGTATGGCCGGGACCGCCGGGGGGACCCCGCCGGGACCGAGGGACCGACGGGGTGGACGGGACCGACGGGGTGGACGGGTCCGCGTCCGCCCAGTCGGCCGAACCTCCGAGGCGACCCGGGAGTGCTCGGGGCCCCTGCTCTCCCTCGCCGTGGACATCCTGCTTCCGGTCCTCGTCCACTACGCGGCCCGGGCACTCGGCGCCGGCCAGGCGTCGCCCCGGCTGCCGATCGGTGCGCCACCGGCCCTGCGTCTGCCGGCCGGCGCGGTCCGGCACCGCCGGACCGGCGGCGTGGGCCTGTTCTTCACGGCCTTGCCGGCCGCCGCCGAGCTGGTGTCCTTGATCGGCGGCGGCCCGCGTCCTGCTGGTCAAGAACGCGGCTCTGCCCCTCGCGGTCGGCGGCTGGGCGCTCGGCACCGCGTTCAGCCGCAGACCTGGCGTTCCAGTGGGGACAGCGACTGCACCGGGGAAGCGCGGCCCGCGCACGCGACAGGGCCTCCTGCTGTTGGGGACCCCGGCACCGGGGGCGGCACACCGAGGCAGACCCTTCCCGGTGTTCCCGCATCCGCGCTGACGGTCGGACGGACCAGACGACGGCGCCCGCCTGTGCACCCCTCGCCTGTCGGTAGGCCACCCCGCGCGACCCTGCCCGGTGCCCTGGCCTTATCGGTCCGTCACCTCGCGGCGGCTCTGCCCGTGTGTGCCCGCCTTCCCGGCTTGCCACCCGGTGGCGGGCCCCCGGGGCGGCCCTCACTCCCCGGTCCGACTCTCGGCGGGGCCAGGGCCAGGGCCAGGGCCAGGGCCCGGTCAGGGCCACGGGCCCGCTCGCCCGTCCGTCTCGGCGGGGCTCCGCGCGTGCGCCTGGTCTTCCTGTTCCGTCCCTTGGTGGCAGCCTCGCGCGGGCAGCCCTTGCTTTCCGGGCCGCTCCCCGGCGGCGGACCCGCCCGGCGGACCTCACCCCTTCCCGGTCCGGCACTCGGCGGCGGCCCCGGCCCGGGCCTCAGGCCGTCCGAGGAGGCCCCGCGTGGGCGTCCTGGGCGGCGTACGCTGGCTGTCGTGTACGTGGAGCGGGTGTCCCGGTTGGCCGGTGCGGTCGTGTGGAGGAACTCCCCGGTCTGTGCCGGTGCCCGGCCCGTGTTGCCCGACGGGTGCATGGATCTGCTGTGGAGCGAGGGGCGGCTGCTGGTAGCCGGTCCCGACACTCGCCCCTACCTCCCCGAGGGCCCGGCGCGTTCCTGGGCGGGCGTCCGTTTCTTCCCCGGCACCGCGCCCGCGCTGCTCGGCGTTCCGGCGTATGAACTGCGCGATCAGCGCGTGGAGTTGGCGGACCTCTGGCCCGCGGCGAGAGTCCGCCGACTGTGCGACCGGGTCGCGGCGGCGCCCGACCCGGCAAGCGCACTGGAGGACATCGCCCTCGACCGGGCGGCCGAGACGGGAGCCCCGGACCCGCTGCTGCGCCGGGTGGTGGAGTGCCTGGACGAGGGCCGCACGGTGGCCGCGACGGCCGCCGGACTGGGCCTCGGCGAACGCCGGTTGCACCGCCGCTGCCTGACCGCCTTCGGGTACGGCCCCAAGACCCTGGCCCGCATCCTGCGCCTCCAGCGGGCGTTGGCCCTGGCCCGCTGCGGGATGCCGTACGCGGAGACGGCGGTCCGCGCGGGCTATGCGGACCAGCCCCATCTGGCGCGGGAGGTGCGGGAGCTGGCGGGGATGCCGCTCGGGGAACTACTCGCCGGGCGCGGGTAGCGGGGCGAACAGATCGACCGCGTTGCCGTCGGGGTCGTGCACGGTGGCGTACCGCTGTCCCCAGAAGGCGTCCCACGGCTTGAGTTCCCCGTGGTGACCGGCGGCCACCAGGTCCTCGTAGCGGGCGTCGACCTCGGCGGGGGAGTCGCAGCGGAAGGCGAGCGCGACCCGCCCTGCGCCGGCGGGCGGCTGCCAGCCGGGGTGAAAGGAGCGGATGGTCTCCTCGGTGTCCAGGGCGAGCACCAGCCCGCCGGGCAGTTCGGCCTCGACGTGGGGCTGGTCCTCGGCTCCGTCGGGGAAGACCAGCCCGAGGCGGCGGTAGAAGGCGAGGGAGGCGGCCAGGTCGGAGGCGATCAGGCCGATCACGGCGAATCGTACGGTCATGCGGCCACCGTAGGCAGCCGCCGGTCAGCCGGTCTTGAAGGAATCGGACACCGGCGGCGGGCACGGTCGCGTGCTCGGCTCCGGGCGGCCCGCGCGGCGTCCCCGGCCGGCCCTGCCGAGGTGTTCGACGAGCACGAACGTCACGCTGATCAGCAGGGACCAGGCGCCGAACTTGGTCAGCGGCACCGGTTGCCAGCCGCCGAGCTGCTGCGGGTAGCTCCAGGCGCCCGCGTAGGTCGCGGCGTTCTCGGCGACCCACAGGAAGAAGCCGATCAGCACGAAGGAGACGGCGAGCGGCATGCGGTAGCGGTGGGCGCCCACGCTGAAGCCCACCCAGGTTCCGGCGGTCGCGGCGGTCATCGCCACCGCGAGCGGCCAGCGCAGGTCCGGTATCCAGTGGTGGGTGAAGAAGTTGAGGTAGACGGCGGTGGCCACCAGGGTCGTGGCGGTCGCGCGGTAGCGGGTGTACCGCAGTCGCATGAGCCGCCGGGCCCGGCACACGTAACTGGCGACCGCCGCGTACATGAAGCCGCCGTACAGCGGCACCCCGGCGACCTTGGTGAGAGCGCCCTCGGGGTAACTCCACGATCCCAGGCGCACCTTGACCAGCTCGAACAGCAGCCCCAGCACATGGCAGACGGCGATCACGACGGTGTCCCGCCGGGTCTCCCAGCCCACCCGGCGGGCGACGAGGGTGAGCAGCACGCCGTAGACGAGGACCAGGTCGTAGCGCGCCACCGGCAGCGGGGGCAGCAGCCGGGAGGCGCCGATCCCGGCCAGCAGCGCCACGGCGAAGGCGCAGGCGCGGGCCTGGACCACCCCGAACCGCACGAGTTGCCCGAGCCCGTGCCGGAGCCCTCTCGCGGCGGACGTCTCCTCGTTGCGCATGCCCCCTCCTTCGCGCGACAGCGAGGGGCCCGATACTAGGCACACAGTTGAACGTGTTCAAATATGAGGGTGTGGTTCGGCGGAGCCGGGTGCGGGTGACCGCGTGCCTTAGCCGCGGCCCCCGGTGCCGCCACCCGGGGAGCCCTGCTGCGCCATGGCCTTCGCGACCTCGCGGGCGGCTCTGGCGAAGGCCTGTACCGCGCCGGTGGTGTGTCCGGCCCGCCACACCAGGCCGTAGCCGGTCGGCTCGTCCCAGGCCCGGGACAGCCTCATACGGTCGGCCGTGCGCCCGAAGTGCAGCTCTTCGGCGAGCAGGAGAAAGCACTCCATGCCCCTCGCCGAGGTCAGCGCGTTCTGCGACGTGCAGGACACCTTCTTCGACTGCGTGCGAGACATCACCCATGCCACGATGATCGCCGTGGACCGCAGGGGCCGCCCCCGCGCGTGGGTGCTGCTCCCTGTCTGGGAGAGAACGCGCCACGTCTGGAACCTCTACGTCGAGGGCGGACCGGCGGGGGGGGGGGGGGGACTCAGCCGAAGGCGACCGGTCCGTGCGGGGTGTCCACGGTGAAGGAGAGCGCGAACGGCCCCGGGGTGAGCGTCAGCGAGGTGCCCAGGGCCGCCAGGGCGCCGCGCACCCGCTCCGGGTCGGGCGCCGAGGCCGACACCGCCAGCAGCGGGGTGACCGGAAGTCCCGAGTCGGCCGGATGCGGGGAGTCGCCCCAGTCGATGAGGAACGGCAGCAGGCTCTCCGTCTCCCCGGGTCCGGCGTCGGTCAGCCGCCACCGCAGCAGGGTGCCGTCCGGGGTGCGGCGGCTCATCGGCCGTACCGGGCCCGGGTCGTGGCCCCGCGCCCGCGCCCCGGTGATCGCCGCGTCCAGGTCGGGCGGGCTGATCGCCCAGGTCAGCACGGTCGGCTGGGTCAGCCGGTCGACGCCGAACGGCCGGGGCCCGGCCTGCTCGGGCTGCTCCCGATCGGGCCCGAGGATCTCCGGATAGCTCCGGCCGCCCAGCCCCACCAGGTGGTTGCGCGTACCCAGTCCGAGGTGCACCCCGCCGGGCGCCGGAGTGACCCCGGTCCGCCGCGTGAACTCGGTGACCGTCGCGTCCAGGTCGGGTGTGGCGAGGACGAGATGGTCCAGCAGTGGCGGAATCGCGTTCATCGCGCAGGAGGTTACGGGATCGGCACCGCCCTCGGGAACGCCCGTGCGGCACCATGGGCACATGGTCCGTATCGCACGCGCCCTGCCGCTGATCCTGCTCCTCCCCGCACTGCTCACGGCGTGCGGCACCGAGAAGGCGGACACCGGCGATGCCCGGGAGCCGGCGTCCGGCGATTCCCGGGACCCGGCGTCCCCGAGCGTGCGGCGCGCCGAACTGAACGCCCGCCTGCGGGCGTTGGGCATCGCGCCCGAACTCGTCTACGTCACCGACGTACCGGGCTTCACGCTCGCGCAGCAGTCCGTCGGCGTGAACGGGGACGACGGCTTCTCCGCCGCGTACTGGGCGGAGAACGGCGCCGTGCTCCACCTCTACGCCGAGCGGGGCAGCGCCGCCGACTGCCCGGAGGGCTACACCTGCCTGGCACCGGCGAAGGGCCAGGTGGTGCGGATCAGCGGCGAGAAGGTCGCGGCCGACGTGCTCCGCGGCGCCGCGGACGCCGTCCACCGCCCCGCACCGGCGGAACTCGCCGCGCTCCTGCCGCCGGCCCCCACGGCGACGGCACCGGTGCGGCGCGGGGACCTGCCGTCGTACGGCGACGGAGCGCCCGACAACAGCGTGGGCCAAGGTGGTTGAGCGGCACGTCCCGTGACCCGACGGCGCCGGACCAGGGTGGAGCGCCCTGCCGGGCCGTCGCGCCTGCGCCTAGAGTCCCGTGGCATGCCTCCTCGTCTCCTCCTCTACACCCGTACCACCGACTACCGCCACGACTCCATCCCGGACGCCGTCGCCGCCGTCCGGGCGCTGGGCCGGTTCGCCGTCGAGCACACCGAGGACCCCGCGGACCTCGAACGGCCGCTGGACGGGTTCGCGGCCGTGGCGTTCCTCTCCACCAGCGGGGACGTGCTGACGCCGGCCGGGCGCGAGCGGCTGGAGCGGTACGTCCGGTCGGGCGGCGGCTTCGCCGGGGTGCACGCGGCGGCCTGCACCGAGTACGGGTGGCCGTACTACGGCGAACTCCTCGGCGCCCGCTTCACCCGGCACCCCGCTCACCAGCCGGGCCGGGTCCTCGTCGCGGACCCCGCCCATCCCGCGACGCGGCAGCTGCCGTCCGTCTGGGAGTTCACCGACGAGTGGTACGACTTCGACCACGCCCCGAGCGGCGGGGCACGCGTGCTGCTGCGCGCCGACGAGACGTCGTACGACGGCGGCGCGATGGGCGCGGACCATCCGCTGGCCTGGTGCCGCGAGCAGGGTCCCGGCGGCGGACGCGTGTTCTACACGGCCCTCGGTCACGCCGCCGACGCCTACCGCGACCCGGTCTTCCTGGCCCATCTGAACGGGGGTCTCACCTGGGCGGCAACGGCTGCCCAGTGACGTTTCTGCGGTGAACCGGTTGCGCCGTTGGAGTGAGTAAAGCCGGCGTAGGGGGAAGGTCACGTAACTGTCTAGAGATGCTCTTGTCCTGGCAAAGGGCGTCGAGGCGCGGCGGCCCCCTTCCGCCCCGCGCCACCCACCCACAGGAGGAGCCGGACCTTGACCTACGGTAATAAGCTGCGCGAGCGCATCGCCGGCCCCGGAACCACACCGCTGATCGGCGTGTACGACATGTACTCGGCGTCGATCGCGGCCAAGCACTACGACGGGATGTTCGTATCGGGCTTCGGCTTCGCGGCCTCGTACTACGGACTGCCGGACATCGGATTCATCGCCTGGCCCGACATGGTGGCCTTCGTCCAGCGGCTGCGCGGGGCGTTCCCCCACCACCATCTGCTGGTCGACATCGACGACGGGTACGTCGACCCCGAGGTCGCCTGTCACGTCGTCGAGGGGCTGGAGCGCATCGGTGCCTCCGGGGTGATCCTGGAGGACCAGAAGCGGCCCCGCCGCTGCGGCCACGCCGACGGCAAGCAGGTACTGCCGCTCGAGGAATACCTGGAGAAGCTGCACAAGGTCCTGGAAACCCGCAGGGACCTGGTCGTCGTCGCCCGCACGGACGCCACCGACGAGCAGGAGATCCTGCACCGCGCCGAACAGCTGGCGGCCACCGACGCCGACGTGGTGCTGGTCGACGGAGTGCGCAGCGTCGAGTGGATCAAGCGGATCCGTGAGGTGGTCGGGGACAAGCCGCTGTTGTTCAACCAGATCGCGGGCGGCAAGTCGCCCCGGCTGTCCCTCGGTGAACTGTCCGACCTCGGCGTGGACGTCGCCGTCTACAGCACTCCCTGCCTGTTCGCCGCGCACGAGGCGATGGACTCCGCGCTCGCCGGCCTGAAGGCGGCCGACGGCCGGCTGCCCGAGGTGGACCCCGCGAGCGGCGTCGGCGTGAAGGCCTCCACCAGCTTGCTGGAGCGCAACATCGCCCGCGAGCGGCTCGCCCCCGAGGGCGTGGGCGTGTGAGCGGTGCCGTACCGCGGCTCGGCAGGGCGACGGCGGTGGCCGCCGTGCTCCTCGGGGCCGGTGCCGTACCCGCCGTCGCGTCCGGGAGCCTGATCACCGTGATCGACAACTCCCACGCCGACTCCTGGCTCGAAGTCGACCGCGCGGCCAACCTCCAGACCGGCAGCGGCACCGCCGGCAGCGACCACGACGGCAGCGCCGTGGACGTGGTCGAGGCCCTCGTCGGGGCCGGCCGGGGCGAGGAGGCCTGAGCGACCACCGGACAACACGACGGCCGGGCACCCCCCGCGGGAGGTGCCCGGCCGTCACCGTGTCGCCGGCTCCTGACGTCCGGCCGTCGGACTCAGTCCTCCGCGAAGTCGGGGCGGCCGTTCTCGTCGAGCTCGACGTCCTCCTTCGGGCCGTGCTCGCCGACGGGCGAGGCCACGGTGGCGCGCTGCTGTCCCGGAGCGAGGGTGCGGCAGGCGGCATGGGCAGTGCCGTAGGCGATGACCAGGGCGACCGCGGCCACGGAGAGGGACGCGGCGATACGCGTGGGGTGCTTCATGCACGGCAAACGATCTCCACCGAGGCGGGGTCACCTCCGGCGCCCGAACCAGCCGCCGGTTTTCGAAACTCCGCCGTACGCCGAACAGCCCACGTCCGGGACCCGTGCACCGGAATAGGTCCGGGGGATGTGGTGCTCTGGTTGAACACGGCACGCGCGTGCGGCGAAGGGCTGGTGGGCGATGACGGCAGACCGGACGGGCCCCGTGGTCAAAACGCCCGACGGGGCCGTACGCGGCCGGTACGAGCGGGGGGTCGCGGTCTTCCGGGGCATCCCGTACGCCGCCCCGCCCTTCGGCCCCCTGCGCTTCCGCCCGCCCCGGCCGCCCGAGCCCTGGGACGGGGTCCGGGACGCCGGCGCGTTCGGGCCGACCGCGCCGAAACCGCCGTACTCCGAGGCGTTCGCCCACTACCTGTCCGACCCCGTGATCCCCGGCGACGACTGCCTCAACCTGAACGTCTGGACCCCCGAGCCGGGGCCCGGCGCCCGGCTCCCCGTCCTGGTCTGGCTGCACGGCGGCGCGCTGACCAGGGGCTCCTCCGCGGTGCCGGTGTACGACGGCAGCACCTTCGCCCGCGACGGGGTCGTCTGCGTCTCGGTCAACTACCGCCTCGGGGTGGAGGGCTACGGTCTGTTCCCCGACGCGCCCCCGAACCCCGGCCTGCGCGACCAGCTCGCCGCGCTGCGCTGGGTGCACGAGACGATCGAGGCCTTCGGCGGCGACCCCGGCCGGATCACCCTGTGCGGCCAGTCGGCCGGCGCCATCAGCGCCGGCGTCCTCCTCGCCGCGCCCCGGACGCGCGGCCTGATCCGCCGGGCGGTCCTGCAGAGCGGCGCGCCCGAGGCCTCCGACCGCGACAAGGTACGGCGCATGGTGCGCCGGATGGCCACCCGGCTGAAGATCCCCGCCACCGCCGAGGCGTTCGCCGCGGTCGACCGCGAACTGCTGCTGCGCACGCAGGCCGAGGTCGGCCGGCTCAGCAGCCCGGTGCTGGGCGGACCCGCGTTCGGCATCGTCGTGGACGGCGACCTCGTGCCCCGCGACCCGCTGAAGGCGCTGACCGAAGGCGACGCCGCCCGGGACGTCGACCTGCTCATGGGCTGGACCCGGGACGAGTACCGGCTGTGGCTGGTGCCCGGCGGACTGCTGGAGCACGTCGACCGGCTCGGCGCGGTCGCCCTGGCCGGGGCGATGGCCCGCTGCCACGCCGGGCACGAGGTGGCGCGCGGCTACCGCGCGCTGCACCCGGACGCCGGGACCGCCGAGATCGTCGGCCAGATGGTCACCGACCACCTGCTGCGGGTGCCGCTGCACCGGCTCGCCGACGCCCGCCCCGGCACCAGTCACCTGTACGAGTTCGCGTGGCCCTCCCGGCTGCCCGGCCTCGGTGCCTGCCACGCCCTGGAGCTGGGGTTCGTCTTCGACAGCGGGGACGTGCCCGAGTCGCGGAAGCTGGCCGGTGAGGGCGCCCCGCAGGAGCTGGCCGACGCGATGCACGCCGCCTGGGTGCGGTTCGTGACGACCGGGGACCCCGGCTGGGCGGCCTGGGACGCGACCCGTCCGGTGCGGATCTTCGGCGAGGAGGAACCGTACACCGCATACGGTCCACGGGATGCGGAGATCGGCCTCTGGCCGACTGCCCGCACCGTCCCGGAGCCCGGACCCGTGTCCGGGGTCCGGGCTCCGGGGGCCGAGCTGGCGGCGGCGGTGCGGCGTCTGCGGCGCTCGGTGGCGGCCCGGCGCCGCTGAAGGCTTCCGGGAACCGTGGGTGCCGCAGCGGTTGCTCCAGTGAGGGCCGGCTGTCGGCGACCCGCGGTCCCCCCCTCACGATCTGTCAGCTGTGTGGCCCTTGTGAAGGGTGTGAGCACCTTTTGGGCTCCAAGTCCGGTGTATGACCGAAAACTTGACAGACCTTTACACCCTTGGGAGAGTCCTGCCCGATCAAGATCAAGATCAAGCTGAACAAGGCCGAAATCGAGCCAAAGGCGAGATCATGTCATGGAGAGAAGGAAGATCCCTGTGAAGACCAAGCGCAGCCTGAAGGTCGCGATAGCCGCCGGTGCCCTCGTCATCGCCGGTGCCACGCCGGCACTGGCGACCATCACCTACCCGGCGGAGGGTGGCGTCTGGGACCACGGCGCCGGCACCTCGTACGTGTGGTCGGACTACTACCTGTCCAGCCGGTGCCACGGCTCGACCTCCGTCGGCGAGTACATCGACACCGACGAGGCGAGCGCGGGCAACTGGAGCATCACCCAGGCCGACGCTGCGCTGTACGGCAACAAGACGTACTACAAGACCAGCTGCTGACCCATCGGGGCCGGTGAGCCCCTGCCGCCCGTGGCGAGGTGAGCGCCTCCGCCCGCGGAGAGAACGCCGTGTCTCCCCGCGGGCGGCCCACTCCCCCTGTTCTGCCCTCCCGGAGCTGCGCTCCCCTATCTGGGTCGTCGATGCTGCACCGAAGTATCAAGTTCGTTCACGCCGCCGTACTGGCGTTCTCCGCAGTGCTCTCCTTTCTGTTCCTCCGAGACCTCGACGGACGCTGGGTCATGGGGCACACGGCCGTCGTCTGGGTGACGGACACCAAGGGAGAGACCAGCGGGGCGCACGTCACCCGTGTCATGGCCGAGTTCGCCCGGTCGCACAAGGCGACGGTCGCGCGCGAGACCCCCGACCTCAAAGAGCCGTACAGCCGTCGGCATCTCTACCTGGCCCCCGGAGGACCCCATTCCGACTGGCTGCGCGACGGTTACCCCGCCTTCGACCGCGACTACCGCACCGATGTGCACCCCGTCGCCGAGCTGGGCAACCGCGACCCGCGTGGCTACTACTACGTGTTCGGCTCGGACCGGGACGTCGACGAACTGGTCCGGACGTTCACCGGCCTCGGCTTCGAGGCGGCGCCCTACCGCCCCTACTCGCTCGGGCAGCTGACCCCGGCCTACTCCGACAGCGCCCTGCTCCGCTCCTTCTTCGTCGTCACCCTCGCCGTCGTGACGATGACGGGCGCCGGCGTCATGCTCAGCGCCAAGGGATACGGAGTGCAGCGCCTCCAGGGCAGGTCGTTCGGGCAGATACTGCTGCGGGACCTGCGGCAGCTGGCCACCTTCTGGGCGGCGGCCTTCGGCGGGGTGACCGCCCTGGTTCTGGTGCTGCTCGGCCTCTACAACGGACTGGCCTGGATCGGCGTCTTCACCCTCGTCGCCCTCGGTGTCGCCGCCGTCCTCGCTCTCGTCTCCCTCGCCGTGCACGCGATCACGCTCCAGCTGACCTCCCAGACCGGGCTGTTGCGAGCGCTGAAGGGCGAACTCCCCGCCCGGACCGCCGCGATGAGCACCTATCTGGTACGGATCCCCGCGCTCCTGCTCGCGGTGAGCATCGCCGGCGACGTCGTCATGGCCGGACAGAACATCGCCAGCCGGGAAACCAGCATCGAGACGTACCGGAAGATCGGCGACACGACCGCGATCGCCCTCAACGGCAGCACGGCGAGCGAGGGCGCCTTCGAAGTCCTGGACGCGAAGGTGGGCGGCTGGCTCCGCGAGGCCGACGGGGACGGGCAGATCATCGTCGCCGGACACCGCAGGCTCCGGCATCTGGGCGGCCTGGCCGGCCTTCCGGACCGCGATCTGCTGATCGTCAACGAGTCCTATCTCGCGGCACAGCCCGTGCTCGACGCCGCGGGGCGGCGTATCCCCGCGACCACGGCCGACGGGACCCGGGTGAGGCTGCTGGTCCCCGCGGACCTGGACCGGTACACCGGCCGTCTCGCCGCCTCGGTCCCGGAACTGCTGAACCCGAGCCGCCCGGAGGCGGTTCCGGCCGGGCGGGTGACGGCTGTCCAGGCCCGGGACGGCCAGCGACTGTTCACCTACAACCCCCGGGGCCGGCTCCAGGCCATGACCAACCCCGACGCGGACGAGTCCTTCGTCACCGACCCGGTGGTCATCGTCTTCCCCGACGGCTCGCCCTCGCTGAGCAACCGGGGCTACGTCGCCTACGCCTCCCAGCAGAGTCTCGTCTTCAAGAACCCGGACGACGTGACGGACGGGATCGCCGAGCACCATCTGGAGACCTACGTCACCGGGATGAGCCCGGTCGGACAGAACGCGGCCCTCAAGCTCCGTGATCTCGTCGCCGACTTCCGGCTCCAGTTGTTCAACCTGGCCGTGGCGGTCGTGGTGCTGCTCATCACCGGAGTCGGGGTCTGCATCGTCCACTCCCGGAAGAACGCGCAGACCATCTTCGCCCGGTACATCAGCGGCTGGCGGTTCACGGCCACGCACCGTGCGCTCCTGGGCGTCGAAGGGCTGCTGGCCGTCCTCCTCGCCGTATGGGTGCCCTTCCAGGTGTGGTGGCAGAACCAGGAGCTGGAGGAGTACCGGAGAACCGGTCTCAAACCGCCCGCAGAACCCGTCCACATCACCGGCCTCGACCTCGGCGCCAACGCCGGACTCGTCGCCGTCGAGATCGCCGCGGTGCTCGCGGCCCTGGCCTTCTTCCACCGTCGGATCGTCAAGGAAGGGGCGGCAGAGTCGTGACCCCCCACCGTCCCATCGGAGCCACCTCGTGATCGAGATCGAGAACCTGCGCAAGTCCTACGGCCCGCGTACCCTGTGGTCCGGCCTCGATTTCACTGTTCGGCGAGGCCAGCTGCTGGCGCTGGTCGGGCCGAGCGGCTCCGGCAAGTCGACGCTGCTGAACTGCCTCGGCCTTCTCGACACCCCTAGCTCCGGCGCGATCCGCCACGAGGGCCGGGACATCACGGCATTCGGCCCGCGCGCCGCCCGGCACTACCGGCGCGACGTCCTCGGCTACCTCTTCCAGAACTACGCCCTGATCGAGAACGCGAGCGTCGCGGCCAACCTCGAAGTCGCCATGAAGCCACGGCGGAAGAGGACGAACGCTCCGACCGTCGCCGACGCGCTCGAGCGCGTCGGGCTGGCCGGCCGGGAGAAGGAGCAGGTGCACCGGCTCAGCGGTGGCGAACAGCAGCGCGTCGCCCTGGCCCGCCTCATCGTCAAGCAGCCCGCTCTCGTCCTGGCCGACGAGCCCACCGGCGCGCTCGACCACGACAACACCACCCTGGTCGTCGACATCCTGCGCACGATGAGCGAGGACGGCTGCGCCGTCGTCATCGCCACCCACAACGACGCGGTCCGCGACCGCTGTGACACCGTCCTGACCGTCGGAAGCACCACCCAACCGGAACCCGTGAAAGGAAGGCAGCTCGCATGAAGATCCGTCTCACCTGGGCCGCTCCCCTCGCCCTTTTCGCCCTCGCCGCCATCGCGGTCTTCGCCGTCTACGGCACGCACGCCTTCACCATTCTCGGGCGGATCGGGGCGAGGATCTTCTGAGCGTCCCGCTCGGTCGGCGGAGGGGCGGTGCGGCACCCGGCCGGGCCGCGTGAGTCGCCGGCCGCCGCCACCGAGCCCCGCACCACCCCCTGCGTGCCCAGCGGCAGATGCGCCGACTCGCTGCCGGCCGGGCCGGCTCCTCGCAGGGCACGTCCACGATGGTCAGGGCGGGACGCCGGTCGCGTACGAAGGGGATGTCGCCGTACCCGGCCGGCGACACGTCCCCCGGCACCTCCAGACCGGCCTCGTGCGGCGCGGTCAGCGCGCCCGCCGCATCAGCCGGTACCCGGAGTCGCGGGTGAAGCCGCCGTGCAGCGGCAGCTCCGGGTCGCGTTCGAGGCCGCGGGCCCGATGGGCGCCCAGGCGACCGCGCATGCGGCCCTGGACCGTGGTGCGGTCCGGCCCGCCGCCGAGGAACAGCACCCGCCGGTGGCCCGGGTGAGCACATGGGCCACCAGGGCATGGGCGCCGCCCTCGTCGCCGTACTCACGAGACGGCCGCGCCCGGACGCGGAGGCCGGGAGGTGCCGCCCCGACCGGCCCCGTTTCGCGGCTGGCGCGGAGCCTCCCACGAGACGGCTCCGCCCCCGGACGTGGAAGCGGCCGGCTCGCTCGCCCTACGCGGCGAGCGCTCCGGCGATCCCCGTGATCGCCTCCGGCCCGACCCGGCAGCACCCTCCGATCAGCCGTGCTCCCGCCTCCCGCCACGCGTCGACCTGCTCGGCGCCGAACGTGGTGCGCCCGCGCCAGGCCCGTACCCGCGCGTCCCAGGCCTCCCCGCTGTTGGGGTAGACCACGACCGGCTTGCCGGTGACACGCGCCGCGATCTCCACGGCGCCCCGCACATCCTCCGGCGCGCAGCAGTTGACGCCGACCGCCATCACCTCGTCGGCATCGGCGGCGAGGCCGAACGCCTCCTCCAGGGGCTGCCCGGCCCGCGTCCGCAGCCCCTCGACGGTGTACGACAGCCAGGCCGGCACCCCCAGCCCACGCACCGCCCGCAGCAGCGCGGCGGCCTCGTCGGCGTCCGGGACGGTCTCCAGCGCCAGCACGTCCGGCGCGGCGGCGGCCAGCGCCTCCATCCGGGGCCGGTGGAACCGCTCCAGCTCGTCGACGCTCAGCCCGTAGCGGCCCCGGTATTCGGAGCCGTCCGCGAGCATCGCCCCGTAGGGGCCGACGGAGGCCGCCACCCACAGCGGGCGTTCGATGCCCGCGTCGGCCGCCCGCCGGGCCGCCGTACGGGCCAGTTCCACGCTGAGGGCGAGCAGTCGCGCGGCTTCCTCGCGGCCGATGCCACGCCTGGCGAAGCCGTCGAAGGTGGCCTGGTAGCTGGAGGTGATCGCCACGCTCGCGCCCGCGAGGAAGTAGGCGAGGTGGGCCTCGGTGACCGCTTCGGGCCGCTCGGCGAGCAGCCGTGCCGACCACAGCTCGTCGCTCAGGTCGTGCCCGGCCGACTCCAGCTGGTTGGACATGCCGCCGTCGAGCACGACCGTCCCGGCGGCGAGGGCGTCGGCGAGGCTGGGGGAGGTGTCGCTGGTCATGGTCACGACGCTAGTCGAACGACCGGGGAAAGGGCTTTCCATCCGGTCTCGCTTTCTCTGCCGGACCCATTGACCCCCTCGTGACTCTGGTTCGGCGAGGACCGGGGCAGCGACAACACCTTCCGCTCCGTGGACGCCTACCGCTCCACCGACCTCAAGAACTGGGAGTTCCGCGCCCGCGTCCTCACCCAGTCCTCCGCGGCGGAACTGGCCACCGCCTACATAGAACGCCCCAAGGTCATCTACAACGCGGCCACCGGCACGTTCGTCCTGTGGATGCACAAGGAGAACGGCACCGACTACAGCGAGGCGCGCGCAGCCGTCGCCGTCTTTGACACCGTCGACGGGACCTGCACCTACCGGGGCAGCTTCCGTCCGCTCGGCCAGTACATGTCCCGCGACCTGACCACGTACGTCGACACCGACGGCACCGCCTACCTGGTCTCGGCCGCCGACGAGAACCACGACCTGCGTCTGGTGCCCCCGGGCACGGTGAGGGTGGGATGAAGCCCCGGGGCGCCCCGACCGGAACCGGGGCGCCCCGGGTCCCGCCAGGAAGGACAGTCACCGCCGTGATCGAACTGCCCGCCGACGACCGCGTGTCCAGCCCGTACACCGGCTACACCCGTGCCCACTGGGAGGCCGCCGCCGACAGCCTGCTCGCCGCCGTCGAGCCGTACGCCACCCCCGACCGAGCGCTCTACCACCTGCCCGGCGACCATGTGAGCCACGCCGGCCACCTCTCCGACGGCCTCGAAGGGTACGCGCGCACACTGCTGCTGGCCGCGTTCCGCCGCGACGAGACCGCGCTCGGCCGCTACGCGGAAGGTCTCGCGGCCGGTCCCTGCGGGGTCTGGCCACGGATCACGGACCGCAGCCAGCCGCTGGTCGAGGCGGCCTCGATCGCGCTCGCCCTGCGGCTCACCCGGCCCCTGCTGTGGGACCGCCTGGACGACGCCGTCCGCGAGCGGACCGCCGCCTGGCTGACGGACGCGCTCACCGCCGACCCCTGGCCGTGCAACTGGGAGTTGTTCCCGGTCACCGTCGGCGGCTTCCTCGCCGAGACCGGCCACCAGGAGGCGGCGGCGCGCAAGGCGATCGACCGCGGGCTGGAACGGGTCGAGGGCTGGTACGCCGGCGACGGCTGGTACACGGACGGCGACGGGCGGAAGTTCGACTACTACAACGGCTGGGCCCTGCACCTGTACACGGTCCTCCACGCGTGGCTGGCGGACGACGGCGAACTGCTCGCCCGCTACGGCCGGCGGCTGTCCCGCCACCTCGCCGACTACGCCCGCCTGTTCGGCGGCGACGGCGCCCCCCTGCACCAGGGCCGCTCCCTGACCTACCGCTTCGCGACGACGGCCCCGCTCTGGCTCGGCGCCCTGACCGGACACACCCCGCTGCCCCCGGGCGAGACACGGCGGCTGGCCTCTGGAGCGCTGCGGTACTTCCTCGACGGCGGCGCGGTCGACGAGCGGGGACTGCTGCCGCTCGGCTGGCTCGGCGCCGACGCGTCCGTCGCGCAGACCTACTCGGGCCCCGCCTCACCGTACTGGGCGAGCAAGGGCTTCCTCGGCCTGCTGCTGCCACCCGGGCACGAGGTGTGGACGGCACGGGAGGAGCCTGGCCCTGCCGACCGCGCCGACGGGGCACACCCCGTGCCCGCCCCCAACTGGCTGCTCCAGACGACCCGTTCGGACGGCCTGGTCCGGCTGCACAACCACGGCAGCGAGGACGTCCGCTACGACCCCTACTACACCCGGCTCGCCTACTCGACCGGCACCGCGCCCGTACCGTCGTACGACAACAGCGTGATCGTCGGCGGCGATCCGAGCCGTACGCGGATCGAGCCGCTCGGCACCGGTGAGGGGTGGATCGCCTCCCGGCACACCGTGCGCGCCGGGATCACCGTCACCAGCATGGTGGCGGTACGGGGCGCCGTGGAGGTGCGGGCCCATCTGGTGGCGGGCGCGGCACCCGGGACGCCGGTACGGGTGACGGGCTGGCCGGGCGGGAAGGGCGTACGCGCCGAACTCGCCCCGGTCACCGGCCTGTCGGCGGAGCTGACCGGGGTCACCGGGGACGGCGGGGCCACGCTCTTCGTGGCGCTCGCCCGGCTCACCGGGGACCCGGACCCACTGCCGCTGCCGGAGCTGGTGTCCGTGGCGGTGCGGGAGACGGACGGGGAGCAGCACGGTTACGAGGTGCGGGTGAGCTGGTCCGAGGGGCCGGCCGCCGCCTTCCTGTTCACGGCGGTGGACGGGGTGTCCGCCGGCTCGTCCTGGTCGGTGACGCCTCGGTGACCCCTCGGTGACCCCTCGGTGAGGCGGCGGGGAGGGGTGTCGTACGTTTCGGCGGGCGCCGAAACAACCGGGGTCCAGCATGGCCGTATGACCGCAGAGCCTGACTCCGCCCCCTCCTTCGCCCGTCTCCACCACCGTCCGGGCGAGCCGCTGCTGCTGCCCAACGCCTGGGACCACGCCTCGGCCGCGGCCCTCTCCGCCCGGGGGTTCCCGGCGGTCGGCACGACGAGCCTGGCGGTCGCGGCGGCCGTCGGGCTGCCCGACGGCGAGGGCGCGACCCGCGAGCACACCGTCCGTCTCGCCCTGATCCTCGGCTCGGGGCCGTACCTCCTCTCGGTCGACGCCGAGGACGGCTTCAGCGACGACCCGGACGAGGTCGCCGAGCTGGCCCGCGAGCTGTGGGCCGCCGGGGCCGTCGGCATCAACCTGGAGGACGGCCTGGGCCCGGCCGGCCGGCACGCGGCGAAGATCGCCGCGGTCAAGGCGGCCGTACCGGGTCTGTTCGTCAACGCCCGTACCGACACCTGCTGGTCGGGCGACGGCGACGAGAGGGACACCCTGCGCCGGCTCGACGCCTACCAGGAAGCGGGCGCCGACGGGGTGTTCGTACCCGGCGTCACCGACCCGGAGCGCATCGCGGCCCTCGTCCGGCACACCGCCGTCCCCCTCAACGTCCTCTCCTCGCCCACCGGTCCCACGCTCGACCACCTCGCCGGACTCGGCGTGCGCCGCGTCAGCCTCGGCTCGCTGCTGTACCGGCGGGCGCTGGGCGCGGCCCTGGACGCGATGACCGACATCGCGGCCGGGCGCGCCCCGGCCGGTACGACCCCGTCCTACGCCGACGTCCGCGCGCTGGAACGCAGCGTCTCGGTGAGCGAGTCGGCGAACTCCACGGGGTGATCCAGCGTGCCCAGATGCCCGCCCGGGAACTCGGTGAAGGCACAGCCTGTGCGCGCGGCTAGGAACTCGGCCGTGCGGTAAAGGAGTTGACCGCGTGACGCGGCACCGGCGGCGAGGGTGAGCCGGCCCTGGGGCGGGGTCAGGGCGGGCGCGTACGCGGTGAACGGGCGCAGGACATGAGCCAGGAAGACGCCCATCGGGGTCGCCGACCCGCCCTCGGCGGGCGGTCGTCCGGGCCCGTCCAGCTGCTCGATCAGCTCGGCCCGGCGCGCCGCCCCGTCCGGCAGGACGGTCACGCACGGCGGTTCGTGCGCGACCACGTGCGCCAGTCGCCCGGGGTACCGCGCCAGCAGGTCCAGCACCGCGATGCCACCGGAGCTGGTGCCGAACACCGACGCCGTGGCGCCCTCCGGCAGCACCTCGTCCAGTACCCGCCGCGCGCCCTCGCTCCAGTCCGCGACCCGCTGCTCGGCGACCGGGTGCCCGAGCCGGCCGTGCGCGAGGCCCAGCGGGTCGTACGTCACCACGGTGAAGCGCGCGGCCAGCCGCTCGGTCAGCGGCCCGAGGCCCATCGGATGGCCGGCCCCGCCCGGCACGAGCAGCAGCACGGGACCTCGGCCCGTGACGTCGTGGTGCGGTGTGTCAGTCATCGTTGCGCTGCTCCCGGGGCCAGTGTGCGAGGGTGAGGTGCAGGGCGTCGACGGCCTTGTCCCAGGAGGCCTGTACGTCCCGGTCCGCGCCGAAGCCGCCCGCGCCCTCCAGGAGGCAGTAGCCGTGGAAGGTGCTGCGCAGCAGGCGTACCGCGTCCGTCAGGTCCGGTTCCTCCAGGCCGTACGCGCGCAGCATGCCGTAGGTGATCTGTGCGGTGCGGCGCAGCGCGGGGGAGTCCGCGACGAGGGTTTGGTCCATGCGGATCTGCGTGGCCGCGTACCGGCCCGGGTGCTCAAGGGCGTAGTCCCGGTAGGCCCCGGCGAAGGCCCGCAGCGCCTCCCTGCCCGACCGGCCGGCCACCGCCGCCGCGATCCGGTCGATCAGCTCGCCGCCCGCGTACAGGGCGAGCCGGGTGCGCAGGTCCTGGAGATTGCGGACGTGCGAGTACAGGCTCGCGTCCTTCACGCCGAAGCGGCGGGCCAGCGCCGAGAGGGTGACGTGGTCGAAGCCGGCCTCGTCCGCCAGCTCCGCCGCTGCCGCCACCAGCCGCTCGACGGTCACTCCCACCCGGGCCATCCGCCCACCTCCCTTGGCATCCTAGGCTATAGCCTAGACCCTCTAGGAGACGAGAGGTGGGCCCCGCGCGTACCCGGCTCAGCCGGTCGGCGCGTACAGCACCCCCAGCTTGTCGATCTCGTCGCCCGCGCGGCCGGTGAAGCCGACGATCTGCCAGCCGGTGGGGGCGGTGAAGGCGGTGGTGTCGGTGGTCGCCGTGCCCGCCGACAGGGTACGGCCCCGGTCGGTGGCGAAGGCGGCCGAGAAGATCCGGGTGCGGCCGTCCTTCCGCCCCTCGGAGAGCTTCACCGACGTGAGGTGTTCCCCGGCGGCGAGGGTGAGGGAGGCGGCCGTACCGCCCGAGCCGCCGTGGCCGAGGACCGTACCGTCGTCGTGGGTGAGGGACACGGCGTCCAGGCGGGCGCCGCCGCGCAGGGTGAGGGTGCGCGGGGCGGGCGCGGCCGGCAGGTCGTCGGCGTCGTTGAAGGCCGTGCCGTGCGGGCCGCCGAAGAAGTCGCTCGCCCGTAGCTCGGGGTTGAGGGTGTAGGAGAAGTCGACGGTGTGCGGGAAGTGGTCGGAGAGGTTGCCGCCGGCCGCGTCCAGGAACGTCGCCCACTCGTCGTGGTAGCGGGTCGCCGTCAGGGAGACCAGGTCGCTGCCCCGGTAGAGGACCTTGTCGACCACCTCGCAGTCGTCGGGCGGCGCGGACGCCGGGCACAGCAGCGGATCGGCGCCCTGCGCGGGGGCCGTACCGCCCTTGACGAGGCGCACCCAGGCGTCGGTCAGGCCGTTGTCGGCGACGAGCGTGCGGATGTTGTCGCCGGCGCGGGTGTACCGGGTGTTGGTGTCGCCCATCACGATCACCGCGTTGCCCGCCGAGTTGGCCTGGATGAAGGCCGACAGCTGCGCGATGTTGGCGCGCCGGGCGGCCAGGGCGTCGTCGGTGTCGTCGGCGTTGGGATGCGCGTTGTACAGGTCGACGTAGACGCCCTCGGCGAGCCGCGTCCGGGTCAGCGTGAAGCCCTTCGGGGTCAGGCAGTTGGTGCCGGTGCAGTCCTTCCACTTCACCCGCTCGAAGTCCTCGAACGGGTAGCGGGACAGGGTGTTGAGGCCGTCGCCGATGCCCGCGCCGCCGCTGGTCGCCGTGCGGTAGGGGTGGTCGTCCCCGGCGTAGAGCGCCGCGTGGTAGTTGAAGTCCTCCTGGACGTTGACGATGTCGTAGCCCGCCAGTCTCGGGGAGATCAGCGGGGTGTTGGTGGCCGGATGGCTGGAGCTGAGGCCCTCCGGCAGTCCGGCCACGTTGTACGTCAGGACACTGAAGCTCCCCGGACCGGCGGCCTGGGCTGTGCCGGGGGAGGCGGTGAGTCCGGCGAGGGCGAGTGCGCCCGCCGTGAGGATGCCGAGAAATCTGCTGTTCGGTCGCATGTGGGCCATGTTCACGCCAACAGGCCGGGTTTTGAAGGCGGTTGGGAAAACCGTCGTGTGAACAGTCGTCTCACGGGACGGCCCTCCCGGTCACCCGGATCAGTGCCAGCGTCGCCGGCAGCGACGCGGCCGACAGCACGGTCGGCAGCAAGGGCACGGCCTGGATCCCGGACGCCTCGATGCCGGCGCCCAGCAAGGGCGGCACCGCCACCCCGCCGGCCATCGAGGCGGCGATCACCCACGCCCCGGCCCGCCGGGCGCCCGGCAGCGCCCGGTTGAGCCAGGGCGGCCGTGACCAGCGTCCGGTTGCTGATCCGGGCGTGCACGGCGTTGAAGGCGAGCACGCCCGCCACGCCGCCGGTGAAGTGCAGGCTCAGGCCGAGGCCCGCCCCGGACGGGGACAGGCCGTACTCGGCGCGCAGGCCGGGGACCGCCGGGCCGTACAGCGCCTGGAGCATGCCGATGAGGACGAAACCCACGCAGGACGCGACCGCGGCCGGCCGGGAGAAGAGCCGGCCGGCCGCGGTGGGCGTCAGGACCGCGTCGGTCACCTGGTCTGTGGAGTGACGGTCGGGGAGAAGACGAACGAGAACTCCGCCGGCTCCGCCCGCAGGTGGTACTGGGGCAGCGGGGCCGGGCCGCAGGACTGGGAGCCGATGCCGTGCTGGCCGTGGTCGAGATGGATCCACACCGTGTCACCGGGCACGAGGTCGGTGCGGTGGGCCGCCGCGTCCAGCTGCTCGGTGGTCCAGCGGCGGGCGGTGAACCAGAACGCCGGGTCGCCCTCGACGCGCAGGCCGCCCAGCTCCGCCCAGCGGACGTCGATCCGGGCGCCGTTCTCCTGGGGGCGGACGTACGGCGTCTGCAGCTCGTCCACGGTCGACTGCCAGCGGGCGATCCGGGACGCGGTGCGCGTGTCCGGGTACGCCTCGCCGGGCCCGCCGCCGTACCACCGCACCCGGTCGGCCGTGGCCAGTCCGAAGCGGATGCCGAGGCGGGGCAGCGGGACGGTCCAGTCACCGTCCGGGACGGTGGACACGGTCAGCCGGAGCCGGTCTCCGTCCGACGTCCAGCGGTACACCGTCGACAGTCCCAGCTCCCGGGCGGCCGGCGCCACCCGGGTGCGGACCGTCAGCGCGTCCTCGCCGACCTCGACCGCGTCCAGGCGGTGCCGCATCCGGTGCAGGCCGAGCTTCCGCCACAGTAGGCCGTAGCGCAGGTCGCTCTGCCAGGCGGCACCGTCGTCGTTGTCGGTGGTGGCCCGCCACACGTCCAGGCGCAGGCCCGTGACCGGCACCGCGCCGATCGTCCGCAGCGCCCCGGTGCGGGCATCGAAGACGGCCGGGCCGAGGGTGACCACCCCGTCACCGGGTGCCGGGCGGGCGGTCCCGGCGACGTACGGCGTCCGGCGCGCCGACACCGGCAGCTGGCCCCAGGCGACGACATGGTCCCGCGGCGCCCAGGAGGTGCCGGAGGCGAGCACCGCCCGGACGGTCCAGTACGCCTCGCCCGCCGGGGCACCGGCCGGTACCGCGGGCAGCTTGACCTCGGCGGACTCGCCGGGTGCCAGCGCGGGCACCGACAGGCTGCCCGAGTCCACCGTCTCGCCCTCGACCTCGTACGACCAGGAGAAGGCCAACGCCGACAGGTCCGCGAAGTCGTACTTGTTGGTGACACGGACCGTGCCGGCCGTGCCGTCGCCCGTGACGGCGACCGGTTCGATCACCTTCTTGTACTCGGCCAGGCCGGGGGAGGGCCGCCGGTCCGGGAACAGCAGGCCGTCGCAGACGAAGTTGCCGTCGTGCAGTTCCTCGCCGAAGTCGCCGCCGTAGGCGTAGCCCAGTTCGGGGTGGGCGATGCCGTGGTCGATCCACTCCCAGACGAAGCCGCCCTGGAGCCGGTCGTGGGCCTCGAACAGCCGCTGGTAGTCGGCGAGTCCGCCGGGGCCGTTGCCCATGGCGTGCGCGTACTCGCACAGGACGAGGGGGAGTTCACGGCGCCGGAGCGGTCCGCCGTCCAGGCGCCGGCCGATCCGCTCGACCTCGGCGTGGTCCGCGTACATCCGTGAATAGACGTCCGTGTCACGGCAGGTGTGGTCGCCCTCGTAGTGCACGAGCCGGGAGGCGTCGCGGGCGTGGATCCACTCGGCCATCGCGGTCAGGCCCCGGCCGGTGCCGGCCTCGTTGCCGAGCGACCAGATGACGACCGAGGGGTGGTTCTTGTCCCGCTCGACCATGCGGGCCGCCCGGTCGAGCAGGGCCGGGGTCCAGCGGTCGTCGTCGACGGGGTTGTCCCGCCAGCCCTGCTCGGTGAAGCCGTGCGTCTCCAGGTCGCACTCGTCGATCACCCACAGGCCGTACTCGTCGCACAGGTCGAGGAAGGCCGGGTGCGGCGGGTAGTGGGAGGTGCGCACCGCGTTGATGTTGTGCCGCTTCATCAGCAGCACGTCCTCGCGCATGGTCGCGAGGTCGAGGGCCCGGCCCTTCCCCGGGTGCCACTCGTGCCGGTTGACGCCCTTGAAGAGCACCGGGCGGCCGTTCACCTTGATCAGGCCGTCCGACAGCTCCACCGTGCGGAAGCCGATGCGCAGGGGTACCCGCTCGCCCTCGGTGGCCAGCACGCCGTCGTACAGCCTCGGGGTCTCCGCCGTCCACGGCTCGACCGGGACGGTCACCGGCTCACCGGTGGCGATGTCGACACCGAGGTCCGGGACGGTCACCCGGCCCGCCACGTCGGAGTCGACGCGCAGGGTGCCCGTGCCGGACACGTGGTCGTAGGAGGCGTGCACGAAGAAGTCCCGGACGCTGCCCGCCGGGCGGTGCAGCAGGGTGACGTCCCGGAAGATGCCCGGCAGCCACCACTGGTCCTGGTCCTCCAGGTACGAGCCCGCCGACCACTGGTGGACGCGCACCGCCAGCACATTGCCCGTGGTCCTCAGGTGCGGGCCGACCGCGAACTCGTGCGGCAGCCGGGAGCCCTTGAACTCGCCCAGCTCCGTGCCGTTCAGCCAGATCCGGGCGCAGGACTCCACGCCGTCGAAGCGCAGCACGGCGTCGCCGCCGGCCGGCCAGTCGGCGGGCAGGTCGAAGACGCGCAGATGGTCGCCGGTCGGGTTCTCGGTCGGCACCCGGGGCGGGTCGACCGGGAAGGGGTAGAGGTGGTTGGTGTAGACGGGGCAGCCGTGGCCCTGGAGCACCCAGTGGCCGGGGACCGTGATCTCCGCCCAGTCACCGGCGTCGTACCCCTCCGCCGCGAAGGAGTCGTCCTGGGCGTCGGCCGTGTCCGACAGCCGGAAACGCCAGCTGCCGTCGAGTGAGAGGGACGGGGCGTCGGAGGACGCGTACCAGGCGCGCGGGGGCAGCGCCCCGGACCCCGGGGAGACGTCCTCGACGTAGTCGGTGCGGGTGTGGAAAGACATCGGTCTCCTAGCTCAGCCCTTGATGCCGGTCTGCGCGATCCCCTGCACCAGCCAGCGCTGGAGGAAGAGGAACACGAACAGCAGGGGCAGGATCGAGATGGCGGTCGCCATGAAGATCAGGTGGTAGTTGACGGTCTGGTTGGTCATGTACGACGACAGCGCGACCTGGACGGTCCAGGCGCTCGGGTCCTGGCCGATGACCAGCGGCCACAGGAACGAGTTCCAGCCGCTGATGAAGGTGATGGTGGCGATGGCCGCGAAGAAGTTCAGCGAGTTCGGTACGACGACCCGCCAGTACGCGCCCCAGTAGCCGAGCCCGTCCACGCGCGCCGCCTCCTCCAGCTCCTTCGGGAACCCGAGGAAGTACTGCCGGAACAGGAAGCAGGTGAAACCGCTGAAGAGGCCCGGAACGATGAGACCGCGGTAGCTGTCGACCCAGCCGAGGGACGACACGAGGACGAAGCTGGGCACGAAGGTGACGGCCGTGGGGACCATCAGGGTCACCAGGACGGCGTAGAAGACCTTGGTGGCGTGCCGGTACGGGATGCGGGCCAGGGCGTAGCCGGCGAGGGAGCAGACGAGCAGCGTGCCGACGGTGTGCAGGATGCCGACGACGAGCGAGTTCGCCATCGACCGGCCGAAGTCGACCGTGGGGTCGTCGAACGGTTCGGTGAGGTTGCCCCACTGGATGTGGGTGGGGAACGGTTTCCAGTTCTCGCCGGTGATCTCCGGGTCCGTGGAGAGGGCGTTGCGGACCAGCACGTAGAACGGGACGAGGAAGAGCAGCGCGGCGACGCTGGTGGCGAGGTACAGCCCGGTGGAACCCATCACCCCGCCGCGCCGGACGCGTTCGCGGGGCTCGGGTGCGGTCGTGGTCACCTGGACTCGTCACCCCTTCCGAAGCCCATGATCCTGCCCTGGAACAGGGTGACGACGCAGATCAGCACGGTCAGCACCATGGCGCCGGCGCTGCCCTTGCCGTAGTTCTGGTCCTGCCCGAGCGCGGTGTAGTACAGGTCGACGAGCGGCGGGCGGCCCCAGGTCGTCTTGGACAGCAGGTTGAAGAACTCGTCGAAGGCCTGGTAGGCCGCCACGAGCAGCAGCAGGATCACGGCCGTGGAGGTGGCCCGCAGCTGCGGCAGCGTGATGTGCCGGAAGGTCTGCCAGCCGGGCCTGGCGCCGTCGATGGCGGCGGCCTCGTACAGTTCCCGCGGGATGTTCTGGAGCGCGGCCAGGAACAGGATCATGTAGAAGCCGGACTGGAGCCACAGCCGGGCGGTGACGATGACCAGCCAGTACCACGGAGGGTCGGGGTTGGCGAGCCAGGCGATGTTGTCCACGCCGAACCAGCCGAGGACGGTGTTCGCCAGGCCGAAGCGCACGCCGTTGAAGAGGGACATCTTCCACACCAGGGAGGCCGCGACATAGCTGCACGCCGTCGGCAGGAAGAACACCGACCGGTAGAACGCCCGCATGAACGTCAGCCGGTTCACCAGCAGCGCGAGGCCGAGGGAGACCGCCCAGGTGGTGGGCACGATGAACGCGGCGAAGACGGTGAAGGTGACGAGCGAGCCGGTGAACTGGGTGTCGGCGAGGATGTCCCGGTAGTTGCCCAGACCGACGAAGTCGCTGGGTGTGACGGTGAAGCGCGCCTCGAAGAAGCTGAGGTAGAAGCTCCAGACGATGGGGATGTAGACGAAGACGATCAGCCCGATGAGGAACGGGCCGGTGAAGAGCCAGAAGTTGAAGGTGGTGCCGCCCCGCAGCCCCCGCCGCGGCCGGGCCTTGGACACCTCCGCCGGGGCGGGGCCCGCGAGGCCACGCGTGGTGGTCGTAGACATGTCGTGATCCGTCCGGCGGCCTATCCGAACAGCTTCTTCAGCTCGGCGTTCACGGTCTTGTCGCACTTGTCGAGTGCGGCCTCCGGGTCACCGCCCTTGCGGACGCAGTCGGCGAACAGGTTCTCCGTGGCGGTGATCATCGCCTGGGTCCAGCCGATGTTGTCGAAGTGCCCGAACTCGTTGAAGAGCTTGACGCCCTGCGCCGGCAGGCCCGACTTCAGCTTGCCCGCCGACTGGGCGATGGAGGTGCGGGGCGGGATGTGGAAGCCGTACGAGGTCGCCCAGTCATCCTGGTACTTCTTCTGGTCGATCCACAGCCACTTCACGTACTCCTTGGCCGCTTCCACGTTCTTGCCCTTGGCGTTGACGAACATCGACCAGCCGCCGTTGTAGACGGACGGTTTGCCCGCGTCGGTGACCTTGGGGAACGGCATGATGCCGAGGTCGTCGCCGAGGGTCTGCTGGAACTGCGGCATGGCCCACATGCCGCAGAACTGGATGGCGGTGAGGCCCTGGTTGAGCGCGGAGGGGTCCCAGAAGTCGGCCGGGGCGTCCAGCAGCAGATGGCCGCTGGTGAAGAGCTTGCGCATCTTCTTCAGGCCCTCGACCACACCGTCCGTGTGGTAGGCGATCTCGTTCTTCTCGTTCAGGGTGTCCGCGCCGGCCGACCAGATCAGCGGGTTGATCACCGCGTGCAGGTCGTTGCCGAGGAACAGGCCCTTGACCTTGCTGGTGGTCAGCCTGGCGGCGGCCTCGATCAGTTCGTCGAGCGTCTGCGGCGGCTCGACGCCCGCCTTCTCCAGCAGGGACTTGCGGTAGAAGAAGAACTGGGGGTCGTCGATCATCCGGACGCCGTAGATCTTGCCGTCGACCGTGTGGGACCTGATGTCCGCCTGGTCGAAGTCGTCCCTGGCCGGCCCGACGATGTCGGTGAGGTCCGCCACCTGGCCGCTCCTGACGAGCTGGATCTGCGGGTGGAACTCGAACAGGTCCGGCGCCTGGTCGGTGAGCAGGGACGCGAACAGCTTGCTCTCGAAGTTGGAGCCGGTGATCCACTGCGTGGTCACGTTCGCCTTGGAGTACGCCTTCGCGTACCGCTTGATCGCCTGCTCGGTCCCCGGCTCCCCGTAGGCGTGGAAGTACTGGACGAGGCGCTTGCCCGAACCGGAGCCACCGCCCCGGCCGTTGTTGCCGCCGCACGCGGCGAGCGTGCCGGCGGCTGCCAGGCCCGCGGCGGCGCGGAATATCGATCGGCGGTCCCAGGTGCTGCTCTGTGCCGGCATGGTGGCGTCCTTGTCTGTTCGGGTGCGACTGCGGCTCTCACCCCGGCGGCCGAAGGCCTCGCATCGGGGGCGTGGTGCGGGACGCTAACCTTCGGCTAAGGCTTCGGCAAGGGGTTGGACGAAGCGCGTGCGAGTCGTTGTGCGCCGTTCGGAATGGCGAACGCCCATGCCGGGCAGGCGAGATGAGGGCCGCCGGGTCAGGGGAGTGACCGGCGGCCCTCGGCCACGGGAAGCGGTCGCGCTACTGCCTGGTCCAGGCCTCGTTGGCGCCGCCGGTGCAGCGGTAGACGATCACCTCGGAGCCGTCGGCCGTCGCCTGTCCGCTGACGTCCAGGCACCTGCCCGACGCCTCGTTCACGATCTGCCCGTTGGCGTTCAGCAGCCAGCGCTGCGTGCCGTCACCGCTGTAGGAGGCCGTCGTCGTCAGGCCCGAAGGCCCGGCGGTGAGATAGCCGTTGGCGCCCTTCAGGGTGCCCTTCGCGTCGTACGACCAGGACTGCCCGGCGGCGCCCGTGCAGCCGGCGATCGTGGCACCCGAGGCATCGGCCGTCAGGCACTTCCCGGACTGCTCGCCCACCAGGGCCCCGGTGAGCGCCGAACTGCCGTGGCCCTTCCGGTCGAGGACGTACGTCGTGATCGAACGGGCCGCGAGGGTCGCGGACATCGTGCCGTTCGCGACCGAAGGCCTCGTCACCTTCGCCCAGTTCTCGTCGGCGGAGGTCCGCACGGCCCGCGTGGCCCGCACCGGGGTACCGCTGTTGAAGTGGAGGCTCAGCGCGGTGTCGGTCGCGTTGTGGTTGTTGACCACGACCACCCAGCTGCCGTTCCGGTCGTACGCGGACACCTCCACGCCGGCCGGTGCGCCGGTCACGTCGTGCAGGGCCGCGCCCGGCCGGACGAACTTGCTGTACTGGCCGAGCGCGTAGTAGCGCTTGGTGAAGTACAGGGTCTGGTTGCCGTTCTTCGCGTACTCGGGGTCGTAGTAGATCAGGCCGTCGTTCCAGCCCTCGTCGTTCCGGGCTGTCGGATCGCTGCCGGTCATCTCCGACAGCGCCACCCACCACTGGAACGCCGAGTCATGGGCGGTCGCGAAGTCCTTGTAGATGATCCGGGACAGGTTCAGCCCGCCGTCGATCGTCGGGTCGTACTCCTGCGCCCAGCCCGTGCCGCCCTTGCCGAAGCAGCAGATCTCCGTCGACCAGGACTCCTTGCCGACCGCCTTGGACGTCTCGTACACCTGCGCCCGGCCGGCCTCGCCGGGGTTGTCGTAGGTGTGGTGGGCCAGCTTGGCGACGTACTGGGCCGTGCCCGGCTGCGTCATCCACTGCGGGACCTCGGAGTTGAACTTCACCGTGCTGGTCGACTCGTCGGCGATGATCGACGTCCTCTGGTGCCGGGCCCGCTGTTCGGCACCGAGCGCGCGCACGATGTCGTCGCGCTGGGGGACGTCGACGAGCATGCCTTCCTGGCCGCACGAGTCGAAGCTGTTCGTCGGCTCGTTGAACGGGCTGATGTAGTCCAGCCGTACGCCCTGCCCGGCGAAGTGGTCGGTGACGTCGGCGATGTACTTCGCGAAGTCCTGCTCGTTCTCCGTCTTCAGGTGGCCGCCGCAGCTCTTGCCGTTCGTCTTCCACGCGGCCGGCGCGCTGTTGACGAACCCGATCAGGTCCTCGACGCCGTACGTGGCGGCGGCGTCGAGGAAGTACCGGCCGGCCTCGTCCTTGCTCCAGTCGTAGCCGCCGTCCGGGTCCAGGAAGTCCTCGGGGGCGCGCGGCGCGTACGTCACGCCGGTGCCGCCACCGCCGATGTTGTAGCGGTACGAGCTGAGAGCCAGGCCGTCCTCGGAGAACAGCAGCCGGGCGACCCGGGCCCGGACCCTCGGGTCGAAGTTCTTCAGGTCGTTGACCCACCAGGCGCCGGACGCGCCGATGTTGTCGATGGTCTGGGCGGCGTGGGGGGAGACCTCGGCGGCGGCCGGGGTGCCGGCGGCGCCGGCGGCGCTCACGGGCGGGGAGCCGAGCAGGGCTCCGGTGACGGCCAGGGCGGCCGAGGCGGTCAGCAGGACCGGTCTGCGGGCGCGGGTCCGGGAGATCCGGGGCCGAGAAGTGGGGGGCCGGGAGGTGCGGGGCTGAGACACGTGCATCCCTTCCGTCGTCACGAAGGCGGTGCGGTACGGCTCCTTGCGGGTGCGGTGGTGCGCTTGGTGCTGGTCCGCTGCCCGACGGACTGCAGCGCCCCCTCCAGCGCGAACGTGGCCGCGCCGAGGGACACCGGGTCGGTGGGGATCGGGGAGAGGACGATCTCGGTGGCGGCCAGCGGCCGGCCCAGGGCGTGCCGGGCGACCGCCCGGCGGACCTCCCCGAGCAGCGGCTCGCCCAGCCGGGAGGCCACCCAGCTGCTGAGGACGACCACTTCGGGGTTGAGGAGATTGATCAGGTCGGAGATGCCGGCGCCGAGGTAACGGGCCGTGTCCCGGACGACCTTGAGCGCGACCGGGTCGTCCTCGGCGACCGCGCGGGCCAGCGCGTCGATGGTGGCCGTCTGGTCCTCGGGGTGCAACAGGACCGAGCGCGGGTCGAGTTCGCGCAGGTTCTGCATGATCCCCGGTGCGCCGACGTACGTCTCCACGCAGCCGTGGTTGCCGCAGTGGCACAGCCGGCCGTCCAGCACGAGCGTGGTGTGCCCCCACTCGCCGGCACTGTTGCTCACCCCGCGGTGCAGGCCGCCGCCGAGGGCCAGACCGGCGCCCACCCCGGTGCCGAGGTTGACCACGACGGCGTCCCCGCGGCCCCGCGCCGCACCGAACCACAGCTCGGCCACCGCGCAGGCGCGCAGCGGGTTGTCCAGGTACAGCGGGTAGGCGATGTGTTCGGCGAGCAGATCGAGCAACGGCACGTCGTGCCAGTCCCAGTTGGGCGCGTACTCGGCGACCCCGGTGTCCCGGTCGACCTGGCCCGGCACGCTCACCCCGACGCCCACCACCCGGGCCGCCTCGATGCCGGCCTGGGCGACCACCGAGCCGACCGCGGCGGCGACGTGCCCGACCACCTCCTCGGGACGGCTCTCACCGGGCCGCATGTCCTCGTCGGCGCGGGCCAGCACGTCGAGGGCCAGGTCGAACAGCTCCACGTGGACGTACGTCTCGGCGATGTCCACGCCGATCAGCGCGCCCCCCGGCGCGTTGACGGCGACCAGCCCCCGGGGGCGGCCCCCGGCCGAGTCCTCGAACCCGACCTCGGTGATCATGCGCAGGTCCAGCAGCTCACCGACGAGCGTGGCGACCGTGGCGAGGCTCAGCCCGGTGGCCGCGGCCAGCTCCTGACGGGAGGTGGGAGACTCGGCGATGATCTGGCGCAGCACCTCGTAGCGGTTGGCGGTGCGGATGTCACGTGAGGTGCGCTTCACGTGGCTGCCCCTCCCCTCCCGTGCGGACCAGTGCGGGCCGGGGCGGCCTTCGGCACCGGCGCGGACGTCAGGCTATGGGCTGGGAGGGACTTTCGACAAGGGGTTTGGAAAGGGGGTGGAGAAAGGGTCGGGAAGGGGGGTGGAGAAAGGGTCGGAAGGGGGGTGGAGAAGGCGCCCCGCCGAACGGCCGTCAGTGGGCGAGGAGGTCCTGTACGAAGGCGTTGGCGAACGTGCCGGAAGGATCCAGGACGCGGACCAGGTCCCGGAAGTCGGCGAACCGCGCATACCGTCCGCGCAGTACGGCCGAGGGGGTCTGGAAGACCTTCCCCCAGTGCGGGCGCGGGTCGAACGGCTCCAGCACCTCCTCCAGCGCGCGCACCACCGGCAGCACCGCCGCCTCGTCCCGCACCCAGGTGAAGTGCAGCGCGACCGAGTCCCGTCCGTGGGCCGGGCTCAGCCACTGCGTGTCGGCGGCGACCGTCCGCACCTCGCAGGTCTGCAGCACTCCGGCGACCGTCTCCCGGATGCCGTCGACCGCGTGCAGCGCGTCGAGCGCCGCCGGCCGCGGCAGCAGGTACTCCGACTGGATCTCCTCCCCGCTGCTCGGCGTGAACTCGGCCCGGAAGTGCGGCAACCGCTCGTGCCACGGCCCCGGCACCCCGAGCTGCTCGGTGCAGTTCGCCGCGGGCATGCCCGGCACCGGGTGCAGCGGCTCCGTCGCGGGTGCCGCCCACGGGAAGTCCACCGCCGGCCGGTCCGTGCGCCGCTTGACCCACACCTGCCGGAAGCCCGGCCGCCGCCAGTCCGTGAAGAGGCTCACGCTGTACCCAGCGGCGGCAACCGCCTCGAAGTCCAGTCCGTCCAGCGGAAGTTCGGTGTAGACCCGCTGTTCCACCTCGTACGCGGGCTCCAGGTCGAGGGTGAGCGCGGTGACGACGCCGAGCGCGCCGAGCGAGGTGACGACACCGCCGAACCGCGCGTCGTCCCGGCCGGTCGTCCCGGTCGTCCCGGTCGCGGCGACCATCTCCACCTCCCGGACCGCCGACGCCAGCGGGCCGTTGGCCACACCCGAGCCGTGCGTGCCCGTCGCCACCGAACCGGCCACCGAGATGTGCGGCAGGGAGGCCATGTTGGGCAGGGCGAGACCGTGCGCGTGGACCGTGCGGGCCAGTTCGGCGTAGCGGACCCCGCCCGACACCCGGACCGTACGCGCGGCCGTGTCGACGTCGATCGTCTGCGGCAGCCCGGCGGTGGACACCAGGACGCCGTCCGGGCCCGGGTCGGCGATCCGGTTGAAGGAGTGCCCGCTGCCCAGCACCCGCACCCGCGTGTTCCCCGCCACCAGCGCCGCCAGCTCCTCCGGCGTGCGCGGACGGTGGAACGCGCGCGCCGTGTACGTGACGGTGCGCGCCCAGTTGCTGACGGCGCCCGTGCCGGTTCCCCCGGTCCCTGTCGTCCCCGTCGTCCCTGCGGTCTCAGTCATGCCTGCGTCCCCTCCCGGAGCGTCGCGTCTGCGTTGACCCTCTCATTCGGCGCCACCTACCGTAGAGACCGGTTGCTGTCCGAGCGTCACCGAGCCGGAAGGCCACTTCCTTGCCCGAGCGTCCCCAGGCTCTGTTCGCCATGACAGCCCAGAACGTGCCGCTCGTCTTCCCGCCCGAGCTGCTGGCCCGGCTGCGCGCGTGCGTGGAGATCGATCCCACTGTGGTGGCGCACGACTTCACCGGGGCCCGGGTGCGGGAGGTCCTCGCCCGCACCGAGATCCTGATCACCGGCTGGGGCTGCCCCCGCCTGGACGCGGCCGTCCTGGACGCCGCGCCCAAGCTGCGCGCCGTGCTGCACGCGGCCGGCTCGGTCAAGGGCTTCACCACGCCCGGGGTGTGGCAACGGGGCATCGCCGTCTCCTCGGCCGCCGCCGCCAACGCCCTGCCCGTCGCCGAATACGCCCTCGCCATGATCCTGCTCGCCGGGAAGGACGTCTTCGCCCTCCGCGACCGGCTGCGCGACCGGCGTGCCTTTCCCTACGGCGACATCCTGCCCGGCATCGGCAACCACGGCCGCCGCGTCGGCATCGTCGGCGCCTCCCGGACCGGCCGCCGCCTGCTCGAACTGCTCCGCCCCCACGACCTCGTGGTCGCACTCGCCGACCCGTACGTGGACGCGGCGGAGGCCGCCCGGCTCGGCGTACCGCTGCTGCCGCTGGACGAGCTGCTGCGCACCTGCGACATCGTCACGCTGCACGCCCCGCAGACCGCCGAGACCCGCCATCTGATCGGCGCCCGCGAACTCGCCCTGATGCCCGCCCGGTCCGTGCTCATCAACACGGCGCGCGGCGCCCTGGTCGACCACGAGGCGCTGATCGCGGAACTGCGCACCGGACGCCTGAGCGCCGTGCTGGACGTGACCGACCCCGAACCGCTGCCCGCCGACTCCCCGCTGTACGACCTGCCGAACGCCTTCATCACCCCGCACCTGGCCGGCTCGCAGGGCAACGAGGTGGCCCGGCTGGGGCGGGTGGTGGTGGAGGAGGCCGAGCGCCTGTCGGCGGGCGGCGGTCTGCTGTACGCGGTCGACCCCGCGGAACTGGGGCGGGCGGCCTGAGCGTGCCGGCCGGGCGCGGCGGTTCCGACCGCGGCGCGGCGTGACCGTGCGGGGTGGGCGGGGCATGGGCGGACCAGGCCCACCAGGCCCACCGGGACGGCGCTGTTGGCCGCCACCGACCTGATCGCCGCCAGGTGGCCCAGGCCCTGCGCGGGGCGGGCCGCCGCTTACCGGACGACGTGGCCGTGGCCGGGTACGACGACCACCCGGCCGCCGGACGTCCACCCGGCCCGCACCGCGCGGGGCTGCCCGGCGGCCGACACCTGGTCCTCGGCACCTCGCTGGTCCTCCGCGACTCCACGCGCACGGCGAGCCGCAGCGACGGCACCCCGTCGATTCCACCGCAAAGATGGGCACAAGGGGCGTAACGGTAGGATCGCCGGGGCCCCGGCACGGGGGCGCCGACGGCGGGGGCATACGGTGAGAGGCGTACGCCTGAGCCGGGAGGAGACAGACGGATGGGCAGTCGTACCGCGCTGGTCGAGGATCTGATGGAGCGGTTCCCACAGGTGCCACGGGAAGCCGTCTTCAAGGAGGACCTGCTCCGGGGCGGTGTCGCCTTCGACGAATCCGCACTCAGTGACAACGAGGACGGGGACGTCAAACCGAAGTCGTACTTCATCTTCTCCTTCGACCACGGCACCCTGCCCGAGCTGGGCGAGGCCGCGCTGCGCCGGCCCCCGGAGGAGATCATCCTGACGGGCGGCCCGTACGACCTGAGGCGTACCGTCGTCTCCGTACGGGTGAACCCCGCCTCGCCGTACCGGGTCGCCGCCGACGAGGAAGGGCTGCTCGGGCTGTATCTCGACGGCAGGCGCATCGCCGACGTCGGGGTGCCGCCGATGCCCGAGTACTACCGGCACACCCTCTCCAACGGGAAGTCCGTGATGGAGGTCGCCCCCACCATCCAGTGGGGCTACCTGATCTACCTGACCGTCTTCCGGGTCTGCCAGTACTTCGGCGCCAAGGAGGAGTGCCAGTACTGCGACATCAATCACAACTGGCGCCAGCACAAGGCCGCCGGCCGGCCCTACACCGGCGTCAAGGACGTCGAGGAGGTCCTGGAGGCGCTGGAGATCATCGACCGGTACGACACCCAGAAGGCGTCGACGGCCTACACCCTCACCGGCGGAGCGATCACGTCCAAGGTGGCGGGCCGGGACGAGGCCGACTTCTACGGCCACTACGCCAAGGCCATCGAGGAGCGCTTCCCGGACCGCTGGATCGGCAAGGTCGTCGCGCAGGCGCTGCCCAAGGCGGACGTGCAGCGGTTCAAGGACTACGGCGTGCAGATCTACCACCCCAACTTCGAGGTGTGGGACCGCCGGCTGTTCGAGCTGTACTGCCCCGGCAAGGAGCGGTACGTCGGCCGGGACGAGTGGCACCGCCGCATCCTGGACTCCGCCGAGGTGTTCGGCGCGCGCAATGTGATCCCCAACTTCGTGGCGGGCGTGGAGATGGCCGAGCCGTTCGGCTTCACCACCGTCGACGAGGCCATCGCCTCCACCACCGAGGGCCTGCGCTTCTTCATGTCGCACGGCATCACCCCGCGCTTCACCACCTGGTGCCCGGAGCCCACCACCCCGCTCGGCAAGGCCAACCCGCAGGGCGCGCCGCTGGAGTACCACATCCGGCTGCTCCAGGCCTACCGGCAGACCATGGACGACTTCGGCCTGTCCTCCCCGCCCGGCTACGGCCCGCCCGGCCCCGGCCGCGCGGTCTTCTCCGTCAGCTCCTTCATGGACAGCCTGCCCGCCGACGACACGTCGGCGGAGGGGACGGACGCGGGGGAGGAGCCCGTCCGGGTCTGACCCGCCGAGGTTCCGGTGTCACCCGGAGAGGTCCGGGGGTGACCCGGTGAGCGGAACCGCGTCCACGTCCGTACCAGAGGCCGGAGTCGCGGGCTGATCGCGGCACGAGCGCCCGCCACCACTGTCGGTAGCCGGATGTGAACAGGCCGCTTGTCAGTTGTGGCGGGAGCGTGAAAAGCTCTGTGCCCTGCCGCGGGGTTCCCCGCAACTTCCCTTCCCCTTTGGTGAGTTGTCCTCGCTCGTGGATGCAGGAGTCTCATGCCCGACCTGCCGACCCCCCAGGACGACACCGAGGCCGCGCTGTTCTCGGAGTGCTGGGACGCGGTGCTCTCCTACGCGGACCTGTGCACCTCCGGGTCCCTGACGGCGCACCAGCTGGCCACCGAGGCGTTCACGCTCGGCATGCGCGAGGTCCGCGCCGCCGCGAGCACCCATGTGCGCGGCACCGGCAGCCGCACCGCACGGCTGCCGACGATCCCGGCGCTGCTCACCGCCGTACGCGCCACCGCCGCCGCCTGGGAAGCCGACGGGCAGGGACACAAGCTCGACCCCGAACTGCGGCTGTGGCTCAACTCCGAGAGCGCCGCCCGGTTCTCCGGGCCGCCGCTCGGACGGCCGGTCGCGCTGCGGGGCCTGCGGGACATGCAGGAGGCGGACGCCGCGCTGCTCTGGCTGGCCGAGGTGGAAGCGCTCCCGCTGCCCACCGTGGCCCGCCGGCTCGGCCTGGACCCGGCCACCGTCGCCGACGAACTCGACCAGGTCCGCGGCCTGTTCCGGGACCGCTGCCACCGCGCCCACCTCGACTCCCCGATCGACGCGCAGTGCCGCAGCTACGCCCGCCTGCTGGACGCGGTCACCCGCTCGACCGTCGCCGAGACCCCCGGCGACCTCTCCCGGCACCTCGCCACCTGTGTGCGCTGCGCCGAGGCCGCCGCCTGCCTGCGCCTGCACGGCGGCGGACTGCCCGGCGCGCTGGCCGGCGGAGTGATCGGCTGGGGCGGCCTCGCCTACCTGGAGCGGCGCCGCCGCGCCACCGAGGTCCGCCTGGGCGCGGGCCGTCCGGGCGGCGCCGACCCCGACGACCGTGAGGAGGGCACGGGCCGCAGCCGTGTGCTGCGCGGCGGGCTCCTCGCCGCCGCGGTGCTGCTGTCGGCGCTGGCGCTCGGGGTGTCGATGATGCCGTTCGGCGGCTCCGGCGACGGCACCGCCGCCGCCCAGGACGACCGGCAGCCGGTCGCCGGCCCGGGCGTCTCCCGCACCGCGGCGCGCCCCACCGCCATGGACTCCCCCTCCGCCCCGGCCTCCGCGACCCGCACCGAGCGCCCGCCCGCCCGGCAGAAGCCCGATCCCGAACCCCAGGGCACCTCCTCCGCCACCCACCGCGCAGGCCCCACGAGCGCCCCCGCCACCACCCGGCCGGCCGGCTGCCGGGTCGCCTACGAGCTGGACAACCAGTGGCCCGACGGCTTCCAGGCCACCGTCAGCGTCACCACCGACGAGGCCCTCGCCGGCTGGGAGGTGTCCTGGACCTTCCGCGACGGCCAGCAGGTCGGCCAGATGTGGGACGCCACCGTCCACCAGAACGGCCCCCGCGTCACCGCCACCGCCGCCGACTACAACAAGACGGTCGCCGCGCACGGCACCCTGTCCTTCGGCTTCCTGGGCTCCTGGACGGACGCGAACCGCACGCCGCACCGTTTCACGCTCAACGGTGCGCCCTGCACGGTGAGTTGACCGCGCGCGCAGAGCCGTTCCAGTCCTGCGGAAAATGCTTTGACGCACCGGCCCGCCCACGGGCTACAGTTGCCTGGCACGCCGAGGTGGTGTGCGGACGCGCGAGCGACGACGAGGAGGTGTCGACAGATGGCTGTCACTGTGCTGGGCGCTGCCCTCATCCAGGAACTCATCAAGTCCACCTCCGTGGCCGCCGGCTGAACCGACCGCGCACCGTACGCGCCTGCCCGGGGCCACCCTTGTGAAGGGTCTCCCTTGACTTCCACCTCCGCTGCTTTCTCCGCACTGGCTCCCTACGGCTGGGACGAGGCCTGGGCCGAGGCGTTCGCCCCGTACGAGACCGACGGGCTGCTGCCCGGACGGGTCGTCCGGGTCGACCGCGGACAGTGCGACGTCGTCACCGCGGACGGGACCGCCCGCGCCGACACCGAGTTCGTCGTGCCCCGCGATCCGATGAAGGTCGTGTGCACGGGCGACTGGGTCGCCGTCGACCCCGGCGGCGACCCCCGGTACGTGCGCGCCTATCTGCCGCGCCGCACGGCCTTCGTCCGCTCCACCTCCTCCAAGCGGTCCGAGGGGCAGATCCTCGCCGCCAACGTCGACCACGCCGTCGTCGCCGTGTCCCTCGCCGTCGAACTCGACCTCGGCCGCGTCGAACGCTTCCTCGCCCTCGCCTGGGAGTCCGGCGCCCAGCCCGTCGTCGTCCTCACCAAGGCCGACCTCGTGCCGGACCCGGTCACCCTGGCCCACCTCGTGCAGGACGTGGAGACCAGCGCGCCCGGCGTGCCCGTCCTCACCGTCAGCGCCCTGCACGGCGACGGACTCGACGTGCTCGTCGCGCTCGTCGGCTCCGGTACGAGCGTGCTGCTCGGCCAGTCCGGCGCGGGCAAGTCCACCCTCGCCAACGCGCTCGTCGGCGCCGACGTCATGGACGTGCGGGCGGCCCGGGACGTCGACGGCAAGGGACGGCACACCACGACCACCCGCAACCTGCTCGCCCTGCCCTCCGGCGGGGTGCTCATCGACACACCCGGGCTGCGGGGCGTCGGCCTCTTCGACGCCGGGACCGGCGTCGGGCAGGTGTTCACCGAGATCGAGGAGCTGGCCGAGCGCTGCCGGTTCCACGACTGCGCCCACGAGTCCGAGCCGGGCTGCGCGGTGCGGTCCGCCGTGGAGAACGGGGAGCTTCCGGAGCGGCGGCTGGAGAGCTACCGCAAGCTGCTGCGGGAGAACCAGTGGATCGTGGCCAAGACCGACGCCAGGGTCCGTGCGGAGCTCCGTCGGGAGTGGAGGCGGAAGGGAGCCGAAGGGAAGGCGGCGATGGAGGCGAAGCGGGGGCGGTGGGCGTAGGGATTCTCCGACCGCGCCCGTCAGCTCCACGTCCGATTTCCGCTGGCCCAGCACCCGTCCCCGCCCCACACTGGACCACGTGAAGGACGAAGACAGCAGGTACGAGGCGGTGCGGAGCCGTGACGGGCGGTTCGACGGGGTGTTCTTCTTCGCCGTCGAGACCACCGGCATCTACTGCCGGCCCAGCTGCCCTGCCGTCACGCCGAAACGGCACAACGTACGGTTCTTCGCGACGGCCGCCGCCGCGCAGGGCTCCGGATTCCGGGCCTGCCGGCGGTGCCGGCCCGACGCCGCGCCGGGCTCGGCGGAGTGGAACGTCCGCGCGGACGTCGTCGGCCGGGCCATGCGCCTGATCGCCGACGGCGTCGTGGACCGTGAAGGCGTCGCCGGGCTCGCCGCGCGGCTCGGCTACAGCGCCCGGCAGGTCCAGCGGCAGCTCACCGCCGAGCTGGGCGCCGGGCCCGTGGCGCTCGCCCGGGCCCAGCGGGCGCACACCGCGCGGGTGCTGCTCCAGACCACCGGCCTGCCGGTCACCGAGATCGCGTTCGCCTCCGGGTTCGCCAGCGTGCGGCAGTTCAACGACACCATCCGGGAGGTGTACGCCGCGACCCCCACCGAGGTGCGGGCCGCCGCCCCCCGGAACCGGGCCGCCCGCCGGGCCGCACCCGGCGCGGGCATCCCGCTCCGGCTCGCCCACCGCGGCCCCTACCAGTCCGCCGCCGTCTTCGACCAGCTCGCGCGGGAGGCCGTACCGGGCGTCGAAGAGGTGACCGGCGCCCCCGGCGCCCGCACCTACCGGCGCACCCTGCGACTGCCGTACGGCACCGGCCTCGCCGCCGTCCAGGAAGGCACCCGCACCCCGCGGACCGGCACCGGCACCCGCCCGGGCGGCTGGCTCGACGCCCGGCTGCACCTCACCGACCCCCGGGACCTCACCACCGCCGTGCAACGGCTGCGCCGGCTGTTCGACCTGGACGCCGACCCGTACGCCGTCGACGAGCGGCTCGGCGCCGACCCCCGGCTCGCCCCGCTGGTCGCCGCCCGGCCCGGGCTGCGCTCACCCGGCGCCGTGGACCCCCTGGAGCCCGCCGTACGCGCCCTGGCCGGCGAACACGGCGCCGAGGAACTGGTGCGCCGGTACGGCAAGGTGCTCGACGCGCCCCACGGAGGCCTGACCCACCTCTTCCCGGAGCCCGCCGTCCTCGCCGAGGCCGAGCCCGGCGGCCCACTGGGCGCGCTCGCCGCCGCCCTCGCCGACGGCACCGTACGGCTGGACCCGGGCGCCGACCGGCACGACGCCGAGGAGGCCCTCCTCGCCCTGCCCGGCATGGACCCGGCCACCGTCGCCACCCTCCGCGTCCGCGCCCTCGGCGATCCCGACGTCGCCCCGCCCGGCACCGACGTCCCCGGCACCTGGCGGCCCTGGCGGTCGTACGCCGTCCAGCATCTGCGGGTGGCGGGGGAGCCGATCCGCTGATCGCCGGCCTGAGCACCGCGATGTCCGCCCGTCCCCTGACCACCGAACCGAGGAATCCGGTCCCATGACCACCGTCTACTGCACTCACCTGGACGCCCCCGTCGGGCGGCTGCTGCTGACCGCCGACGCGGACGGCGCGCTCACCTCGCTGTCCGTGCCCGGGCAGAAGGGAGGCCGGACCGTCCAGGACGGCTGGCGGCACGACCCCGGGCCGTTCCGCGCCGCCGCCGACCAGCTCGACGCCTACTTCGCCGGGGAACTCAAGGAGTTCCGGCTGCCGTTCCGGGCGACCGGCACCGAATTCCGGCAGCGCGTCTGGGCGGCGCTGGACGAGCTGCCGTACGGCGCCACCGCCACCTATGGCGAGATCGCCGCCCGGATCGGCGCGCCCCGCGCCGCCGTTCGCGCCGTCGGCGGGGCGATCGGCGCCAACCCGCTGCTCATCGTGCGTCCTTGTCACCGGGTGATCGGCGCGAACGGAGCGATGACCGGATACGCGGGGGGACTTGAGCGCAAGGTCCGGCTGCTCACCCTGGAGGGCGTGCTCCCCTGACGCGCCGCCCGCCGCGCCCCTGCTCCCCGCCGCGTCACGGCTCCGGGTGCCCCGTTGCGCCGAGCGGGTGGACCGCCGTCGATGTTCCGGCGGCGCGGCCCGCCCGTGTGGCACGGTCGCCTCCGACGGCCGACGGCCGACGGGGAAGGGCGGGCACACATGGCCAAGGTCGTACGGGTCCTCGCGGTCCTCCTCCCGGCACTGCTGCCGGGCCTGAGCGCACCGGCCGTCGCCGAACCGGCCCCGCAGCCCTGGACCGGCAGCTGGGAGACCGCGCCCTCCGGCACCGCCGCCGCGCTGCCCGGCGCCGCCGTCCGCAACGTCGTCCACCTCAGCGTCGGCGGCACCGCGGTCCGTGTCCGGCTCAGCAACCGGCTCGGCACGAAGCCCCTGCGCCTCGGCGCGGTCACCGTCGCGCTGAGCCGGGCGGCAGGCCCCGAGGCCGTACCCGGCACCCTGCGCACCGCCGCCTTCCGCGGCGCCACGGAGCTGACCGTCCCACCGGGCGTGGACGCGGTCACCGATCCGGTGCCGCTGCGCGTACCGGCCGGAGCCGACCTGCTCGTCACCGTGTACACGCCGGAGGACTCCGGGCCCGCCACCTACCACCGCACCGCCCTGCAGACCAGCTATGTGGCCCCGGCCGGCGCCGGCCGGGCCGCCGACGAGGACGGCAGCGCGTACACGGCGACCACCAGCCGCTGGTACTACGTCACCGGCGTCGACGTCCGCGGGCCCGCCGCCGGCAGTGTCGTCGCGCTCGGGGACTCCCTCACCGACGGCAACGGCTCCACCCCGGACACCAACCGCCGCTGGCCCGACCGGCTCGCCCAGCGGCTGCGCGACCAGCGGCTCGGCGTCCTCAACGCGGGCATCGCCGGCAACCGCCTGCTGCTCGACGGCACCGGACCGAGCGCCCTCGCCCGCCTGGACGCGGACGCGCTGGACCGGGCCGGGGTGCGGGTCCTGGTCGTCTTCGAGGGCATCAACGACATCAAGGGCACCCCGGAGGCAAGCGACGCCGCCGCCTTCGCGGACGCCTACCGCACCGTGGTGACCCGCGCCCACGCCCGCGGTGTCCGGGTCGTCGGCGTCACCCTCACCCCGTACGGCGGGCACCCCGCCTGGACCGCTGCCCGCGAGGCGGTACGGCAGCGGGTGAACGCCTTCATCCGGGGCGGCGGCGCCTTCGACGCGGTCGCCGACGCGGACGCGACCGTCCGGGACCCGGACGACCCCGGCCGCATCCTGCCCGCCTACGACCCCGGCGACCACCTGCACTTCAACGACGCGGGCATGGCCGCCGTGGCCGACACCGTCCACCGCGTGCTGACCCGGGGGCCGCTCGCGTCCGACCCGACGGGCCGCGCCCACGCCACGGCGCCGGTCACCCGCACACCACCGCGCCCGCGATCAGCAGCCAGGTGAACGGCTCCGCCGGCACACCGGAGCCGCCCGGTGCGGCCGGCGAGGGCGGAGGACGGCGGCGACGGGGCACCGGGGAGGCACTGGGGGCACGGGGAACGGCGGCGCCGGGCCCGGGGTGCCGTGCCGTCCGGCGTGGGCACCGGGGACGCGGCGGCGGCCGGCGGCGAGCCGGTGGGCTGGTCCGCGCGGCCGGGGGAAGAGCCGGCGGCGGGGTTCAGCCGGTGGTTTCGCGGGTCACCCAGCCGCGTTCCCGGGCGTGCCAGCCCAGTTGCAGCCGGGTCGTCACCCCGGCCAGTTCCATCAGGCGCCGTACCCGGCGCTGCACGGTCCGCAGCCCCAGGTCCAGCTGTTTGGCCACGCTCGCGTCGGTCAGCCCCGCCAGCAGCAGCGACAGCACCTCCAGATCGGTGGCGTCCGGGCCGTCCGGCTGTTCCTCGCTCACCCCGGCGGCGCCGAGCCGCAGCGGCAGCGCCTCCCGCCACACCGACTCGAACAGCCCGGCGAGCAGCTCCAGCAGCCCGCTGGCGTGCACCACCAGCGCGGCCGGCTCCGCCGTCCTCGACGTCAGCGGCACCATCGCGAGCGACCGGTCGGCCACCACCAGCTTCGTCGGCACCCGGTCCACCACCCGCACCCGCTCGTCCCGGCCCAGCGCCGCCGTCAGTTCGGTCAGCCCGTGCGGCAGGTCCAGCACCGCCCGCTCCACCACCACCCGGTAGCGCACCCCGCGCCCGGCCGCCTGCTCCTCCGCGTCGTTCTCCGTCCCGGACACGACCACCGGGTTGCCGGTCACCAGCGCGCACACCTCCTCGGCCGCGCCCAGCTGGAGCTGGAGGAAGCGCTGGGCGACCGCCGAGGCGCCGGTCACCACCTCCACCAGGTCGTGCACCGCCGGTTCGGCCGCCGCCGCCCGGTACTCCTCCGCGAGCAGCACCGCCGCCAGCTCCGCCTTCTCCAGCTCGTGCCGCTGCCGGGTGAGCAGTGCGCCCAGCGCCACCCCGGGCGGAGCCGCCACCCAGCGGCCCGGCCGCGCCGAGGACTGGGCCGCGAGACCCTGCCGCTCCAGCCGGCGCAGAGCCCGCTCGGTGTCGTGCTCGGCCAGCGCCAGGCGCCGCGCCAGATCGGTGACGTCGGCCGCGCCCACGGACACCAGCGCCCGGTACGCCGCCTCGTGTGTCTCGTCCAGCCCTAGGCCCTGTCGTCAAACTCCCGTCTGCCGCGCGACGCCATGCACGCACTCTCGCCGCACCGGGCCCCGACCCAAGTACATCCAGTACGAG
>NZ_JBFATL010000022.1:0-139102 GCF_040678315.1 Streptomyces sp. NPDC052721
TCGTACTGGATGTACTTGGGTCGGGGCCCGGTGCGGCGAGAGTGCGTGCATGGCGTCGCGCGGCAGACGGGAGTTTGACGACAGGGCCTAGGGGCGGCCCGGCGGGCGCCGGGCCGGCGGACCGTCAATCGCCTTCCGTGTCCTGCCGAGCGGGAGCTGGTCCGCCGGGCACCTCGCCGTACTCGACGCACTGACCGCCCCGGCCCTCGGCTTCCCCCTGCGCCCTTCCTCAAGACCCTCGGCGTCCCCGCGCAGCAGGGCACGACGGTCATCAACGGCATCAAGGCCGGCGAGTGACGTCACTTCTCCAGGAAGGCGAGCAGTGCGGTGTTGACCTCCTCCGCGTGGGTCCACAGCAGACCGTGCGGGGCGCCCTCGATCTCCACGTAGTCGGCGGACGGCAGCGCCTTGTGGAAGGGCCGGGCGGTGCCCTCGGCGGGCAGGATCCGGTCGGCGGTACCGTGCAGGATCAGGGCCGGCACGTCGATGGCCGGGATGTCGGCCCGGAAGTCGGTGTACCAGGTGGACGGCGCGGCGGCGGCGGCGAAGAACCCGCCGCCCGCCGCGACGTTCCAGCTGTTGCGCACGGCCTCCTCGCTGATCCGGGTGCCGAGGTTCTCGTCCAGGTTGTAGAAGTCCTTGTAGAACTCCGTGTAGTAGGCGTAGCGGTCCGCCTTGACGGCCGCGACGACGCCGTCGAAGAACTCCTTCGGGGCGACCCCGTCGGGGTTGTCGTCGGTCTTGAGCAGGCAGGGCTCCAGCGAGGCCAGGAAGGCGACCTTGGAGACCCGGGCGGAGCCGTAGGCGGACACGTACCGGGCGACCTCTCCGGTGCCCATGGAGAAGCCGACCAGAACGGCGTCCCGCAGATCGAGCGTCTCCATCACGGTGTTCAGGTCGGCCGCGAAGGTGTCGTAGTCGTACCCGGTCGTGGGCTGGCTGGACTGTCCGAAGCCGCGGCGGTCGTACGTGATGACGCGGTAGCCCGCGTCCAGCAACACGGCGCTCTGCCGCTCCCAGGAGTGACCGTCGAGCGGGAAGCCGTGGATGAGGACGACGGGCTGCCCGGTGCCGTGGTCCTCGTAGTAGAGGTCGATGGCGGTGGAGTTCTCCTGGCCCACGGTGATGTACGGCACGTTCTCGATTCCTTCGCTGGGAGTGACTGGCTCGCTGATGCTAGGGCGGCAGGCGCCGCCGTACGTTGCCGGCGAGCGCACCGGTTCTTGCCTGTCAGTGCCCGGACGGACGAGGTGTGCTCAGTGCACGCTCAGCCTCTCCCTCAGCTGGCCGCATGAGGTGATCCCGAGCTTGGGGAAGATGCGGTACAGGTGCGCGCCGATCGTCCGCGGGGACAGATACAGCTGCTGGCCGATCTCCTTGTTGGACAGGCCTTCCGCCGCGAGCTGGGCGATCTGCAGTTCCTGCGGGGTGAGCAGGTCCCAGTCGGTACGGCTCTGGCTCTTGCTGCCCTCTCCCGGCGAGCGCAGTTCCTGCCGGGCCCTTTCGCACCAGGACTCCACACCGAGGGCGGCGAAGGAGTCGCGGGCGATCCGCAGCGGAGTGCGGGCTTCCATCACACGGCGACGCCGTCGGAGCCACCCGCCGTAGGCGAGCATGAGCCGGGCGCGAGCGAACGGCGCACGGGACATGTCCAGATCGAGTGCCGACCGGAAGCACTCTTCCGCCTGCTCGTCGTCGGCGAGGAGCGCGTGAGCGAACGCCAGGTTGATGCGGAGCAGTTGGGCCTCGCTCGCTCCGGCGGACGCGTCGAGCCGCTCCAGCGCGCTCTTCGCCACGGCGCGTTGGTCCTCGCCCGTGGCGGCCTCGGCCACACCGCGCGCGGAGTCGATCACCGGCGGGCGCTCCGGATCCCACAGGGCCCGGCGCTGGGGTTTCACCAACTCGGCCCACTTCAGCCGGGCCTTCCGCACCGCGTACGGCATGTCTCCGAGCCAGTGGCGTGACACGCACGGCGGTGGCGTGCCGTCCGACCGCTCAGACGCTTCCGTCCGGATCAGCCGGTCGCTGGTTCTGTGACGGGCGTGGGGTGCAGCTTGGTCCGGAGCTGCTCGAACGCGGTGGGGACCGGCCGCTGCGGCAGGAAGGCGCTGATCCGCCGGGCGCAGTCCAGAGCGCCGGCCGTGGTGGTATCACACTCCACGTCGTACAGACCGTGCGCGTGGACACGCTGGAACTGGTGCGCCGCGAGACCCACGGGACGATCGCCGCGTGCCTGCTCACGCCGTGCGAGTTCCTCCAGCGAACACCGCACACCCACGAGAACGACGTCTCTGGCGCTGAAGAGCCTCAGGCAATCCAGCAGACGCCACTCCTCGCTCCGCACATGGTCGACCACCACGTTGTTGCCGGCCACGGCCATACCGGCGACCGCCCGGTGGAATCCCATCCACGTTCGCCGCAGGACCTCGGGCAGCCGGTGTGGACTGACCTCCCGGCGGGTTCGCATCGCGTGGAAGGCATCCACCGGCATGTGAAAGTACGGCTCATCCAGGATCCGCAACAGCTCCTTGGCGATACTGGACTTGCCCGAGCTGGACGTCCCGTTCAAGAAGATGATCAGCCCCCTGCGAGTCGGAGCGGGGTCAGCGCCACACTCAGCGGACCGAGGCACGTCATCGCCCGCGGACGTCGTCACGCCTCGTCCGCGCTGGACAGGGCTTCGGTGATCAGGCGGGTGGCGAAGTCGGGGTCGTCGGTGAGGCGGTTGATGTGCTCCGCGAGCAGGAAGGCGGTGACTTCCAAGGGGGTCATCTCGGCCTTGGTCCAGTATCCGTACTGTTTGCGCCAGAGGTTGGGGCTCAGGCCGGTGCCCGCGGCGACCAGCAGGCCGGCCATGGTCGGGATGGTCTCGGGGCGGACGCTCCTGGGCATCATGCGCATCGAGGCCACGAGGTTGGGCACCACGCACGCGATGACGTCCTTGCCGTGCTCCTCGTAGGCCATCCGCAGCCACTTCATGAACATGAAGATGAGCGTGCACGCGCCGTCCAGCACGTCATCGGCTCCGGTGGGGCCCAGAGAGGCGGTGAAGTGGTCGATCAGCGCCTGCTGTTCGGGGTCGGTTCCGGTTCTGCCGTCGTAGATGCCCTTGAGCCGGGAGTCGATCATCATGAGCGCCACGCCCACATCGCCGACGGGAGCGTGCTCGGGGCCACAGGGCGACGACACAGGATTCCTCCTCGGTGACCGCGGGGGCAACGCGGCGTGTCCGTACAGTAGCCCCTCGGTGAGGCGGCGGACCGACGAATACGGTGAAGGAGGCGGCCGGGCCCGTCACCACGGGGGAAGCAACGGGCCCGGCCGGCACTACCGTCCCACATCTTCGGCAGCCGCACGCCCCCATGGGCGATGTCGCCGTGGCCGGCGCCGCGCGTTCGGGCGGCCCGGGCCCTGTCCGCGTACCCCGCCTTGATGCGTCCATCGCGCCGAGGGAGACTGCACGGGTGTTCCAGCCCGGTGCCCGCCCCCGTGACCTCGTCGGACGGTCACGTGAAACCGGTGTGCTGGAGCGCTTCGTCCGCGAGGCAGGTGTGAGCGGCGGGGCGTTGGTCCTGTCCGGAGAAGCCGGTGTGGGGAAGACGGCGCTTCTCGAGCGGGCCGCTGACCTCGCCCGCGCGTCCGGGACGACGGTTCTGCGCGTGACCGGTGCCGAGTTCGAGGCGGAGGTGGGTTTCGCCGGACTCAATCAGGCCCTGTTCCCGCTGCTCGACGACTTCTCCGGCCTCGGTGAGGAGCATGCCGGGGCGCTGTGGGTCGCGCTGGGCTTCGAAGCCGGCTCCACGCCCGGCCGGCATCTGCTGTACGACGCCGTGACGCTGCTGCTGCGCAAGGTGGCGGCTCGTACGCCGTTGTTGCTGATCGTCGATGACGTGCCCTGGCTGGACCGGGCCAGTGCGGGGGTGCTGAGCGTCGTGGCACGCCGGCTCGGCGGCAGCAGGGCAGGGCTCCTGGCGGCGTTCAGGACCGGGTCGGCCGGGAGTTTCGCCGTATCGGGACTGCCCGAGTTGGTGGTGCGGACGCTGGACGACGAGGCGGCCGGCCGGCTGCTGGCGGAGCGCTTTCCCGGCCTCGACCCGCGTATCCGGGAACTGGTGCTGACGAACGCGCAGGGCAATCCCCTGGTCCTGCTGGAGCTGCCGGTGGCACTGCGGGAGTCCCCGAACGGCCCGGTGCGGTCCGTTCCGCAGGCGCTTCCGTCGAGTCGACGCCTGCAGGGGCTGTTCGAGGCCAGGGTGGCGGCACTGCCCGTCGCCACCCGCGCCCTGCTGCTCACCGCGGCGCTCGCGGGCACCGGTGCCGTCCGGGTGCTGCGGGACGCGACGGGAGCCGATGACCGGCTGGACGATCTCGCGCCCGCCGAACAGGACCAGCTCGTCGCGGTCGACGCCGCGTCGCACGAGGTGACGTTCCGGCATCCGCTGATCCGGTCGGCCGTCGTCGCCGGGTCGACCTCCGCCGAGCGCCGGCGGGTGCACCGGGCACTGGCCGAGGTCTTCCACGACGACATCGAGCGCCGGGCGTGGCACCTGGGGAAGGCAACCGTGGCACCCGACGAGGAGGTGGCGGAGCTTCTGCAGGCCGCGGCGCGCCGTGTCACCGGACGCGGGGACTACCAGGCCGCCATCTCCCTGCTGCGGCGCGCCGCCGGTCTGAGCACCACGGCAAAGGCGCGCAGCCGCCGTCTGGCCGAGGCCGCCTTCATCGGAGCGGAAGGCGCGGCGGACACGACGAGCACCAGGGAGTTGCTTCAGGGTGTCCGCCAGACCGACGAGCAGGCGTCCGCCTCGCTGCACTACGCGTCGGCGGCCGCGCTGCAGATCCTCGATTCGGGCGGGCACGTGGACACCGCCCACCGTCTGCTCGTCGGCGCGCTCGCGTCATGGCCGAGCGGTGAGGACACCGAGGACACCGCACTGGTCGACGCGTTCGGGACGCTCGCTCTCGTCTGCCTCCTCGGCGGACGGGCCGCGCCGTGGGGGGCGTTCCGCGCGGCGGTGGACCGTCTGCGCCCCGGGATCCCGGAGACGACGGACCTGGCCGTCGGCCTGTTCGCCGCCGACCCCGTCCGGACAGGGGTGGCCCTGCTGCCGGTGCTGGAGGCCAGGCTGGCGACGGTTCGTCACGAGCCGGATCCCGCGGTGGTGCAGGACGTGGCGGCGGGCGCGATCTACACGGACCGCCTGGCCGAGGTGCGCGAGCCGCTGTGGCGGATCGTCCGGCGGGGGCGGGCCGGCGGCCCCGGCAGACGGCGGATCGTCGCCCTGATGGACCTGTGCTTCGCCGGCTTCGTGCGCGGTGAGTGGACGGAGTCCGGCGAACTCGCGGCGGAGGGTCTTGCCGTGTGCGAGGACGTCGGGGGCAGGTTCTTCGGCTTCTACTTCCGCTATCACCAGGCTCTTCTCGCCGCCGTCCAGGGCAGGTTCGAGACCAGCCGGGCCCTCGCCGAGCAGATGATCGGCTGGGCCGGTCCGCGGGGGGTGGGCATGGCTCAGACGTACGCCCGCCATGCCCTGGTCCTCGCGCACACCGGCCAAGGCGACTTCGAGGCGGCCTATCACCGGGCGACGGACATCAGCCCCGCGGGAACGCTGGCCTCGCACGTTCCGCACAGCCTCTGGGTGGCCATGGACCTGGTCGAGGCCGCCGTTCGCACGGACCGCAGGGCCGAGGCGGAGCGGCACGTCCAGGCGCTGCGCGAGGCGGGCGTCGCGGCTCTCTCGCCCCGGCTGGCGATGCTCGAAGCGGCCTGTGCCGCCGTCGTCGCAGATGACGACGCCCGGGAGCGCTTCGCGTACGCCCTCGGTCTGTCCCGGGGCGGGGACTGGCCGTTCGACACCGCGCGCGTCCGCCTCCTCTACGGTGAACGGCTGCGCCGCGTCCGGGCGAAGACCGAGGCGAGGACCCAGCTGGGGCTCGCGCTCGCCGCCTTCCGGAAGCTGGGCGCCGCTCCGTGGGCGGCCCGCGCCGAACGGGAACTGAAGGCGGCGGGACAGGCCGTGCGCACCTCGCGCCACGCCCGGGGCGTCGCGGCCCTGACCCCTCTGGAACTGGAGATCGCGCGGCTCGCGGCGTCCGGCATGACGAACAAGGAGATCGCCGCGCGGTTGTTCGTCTCACCCCGGACGGTGAGCACCCACCTGTACCAGATCTTCCCGAAGCTGGGCATCAGCAAGCGCGCGGCGCTGCGCAACGCCCTCGGCGGCGACGCGTCCTGACGCGCCCCCGTGTCCGGGCCGACGCCGGGTCGCGCGACGGACCGTACAACCCTGTGGGCAGGTTGTGAGTCTTCTGATTGATCACATGGTGATCGGAGCCACGAGGAGACCATCATCAACGCCATACGCAAGACCCTGACCGCCACCGCCGTCGTCGGTGCCGTCCTCGCGGGCTCCGCCGCCTGCGGAACGGTGGAGCAGCTGTCCGCCGGCAAGAAGCTCGACCGGGCCTTCGAGAAGCTGGGCGAGAAGAACAGGCTCTCCTTCGAGCTCGACGTGGACACCGACGCCGCGTCCCTGAAGGCACTGGACGCCAAGTCGGACCCCTCCCCCGGTGAGGAGATCCCGGACGAGGCCGCCGAGCTGATCAGCGGCGCGAAGATCACTGTGACCGTGGAGTCGAAGAAGCCGCTCGCCGAGTCCGGCGAGAAGGACCTCGTCGGCACGGCCGTGAAGGTCAGCACCCCGGACGGCGACCTCGCCGAGTACCGGGTGATCGGCGACTACACCTACATCCGTGCCGACATCGACGCCATGGGCAAGGTGTCGGGCAGCCCCGTACCGTCCGCCGACGACCTGCCCCCGCAGGCCGGGGCGTTCAAGGCCGTCCTCGAGGGCAAGTGGGTGAAGTTCAGCACCAAGGAGATGGACAAGGCCGCCGCCGAGGGCCAGGGGGCCGGGGGCGGTCCCGCGCCCGCGCCGTCCCTCGACGTCAAGACGCAGAAGAAGCTGGTGAAGGCGCTCCGCGAGGTCGTCGCCCGCGAGGTGCGCTTCAAGACGGCCGGCGGCGGGGACGGCACCGAGCACGTCACGGCGACGGCCCCCTTCCGCACGCTGATCACCGAGCTGTTCGGCGAGCTGCGTCCGCTGGCGAAGGACCTGCCGCCGGGCATGGAGCTGCCGACGGACAAGGACTTGAAGGGCGCGCCCAACGCCAAGGTGACGGCGGACTTCACCCTCAAGAACGGCGAGCTGTCCCAGGTGGACGTGGACCTCGCCAAGCTGGCCGGGACCGCCAAGGTGAAGAAGCTGGGCCTGACCCTGCGGATGGCCGAGGGCAGCAGGCCCACCGCTCCGGCCGGTGCCACGAAGCTCGACCTGGGCGACCTCATGAACGGCTTCCTCGGCGGGCCGCCGATGAGCGGTGCCGACTTCGACACGAGCGGTCTCGACCAGGACTTCCCGGAGGACGAGTTCTGAGGGGAGGCCCCGTAAGACCCCTAGGAAACCGTGAGGAAAGGACCCCTGGCGAGCTGTCGGCCTGCCAGGGGTCCTCGCCGGTTCAGCGTGTCTGAGCCGTCGGACCCGTCAGCCGTCGGACTCCGCCGACGGCAGGTAGGCGCCGGGCACGTCGTTCGGGGCGTAGATCTTCTTCTCGCCGGGGTACGGGCGTGTCCAGTTGTGGGTCTGGTACCAGGTGAGGTGGTTCATCTGGGCCGGGTTGGCGTAGTCGGGGACGGCGTGCGGGCCGGTGAGGTGCTGCTTGGACTTCCAGACGTCCCACGCGGCGGCGAGGGACTTCTTGTCGGCCGGCACCTTCGCCGACGGCACGGCCGCGGCCTTGGGGTCCTGGGCGGCGGGGGTGTCCGGGCCGCAGGACGGCGGGGTCTTCACGCCGTCGGTCAGCGAGGTGCGGTTGGGCAGGGCGGTGAACGGCGTGTGGTCGGGGTGCCGGGTGAACGCGCCCCGCATGGGGGTGGCCGCGCTGTCCTTCTGGTTCATCGGGTGGATCCCGAGGATCTGCTCGATGGTGCGGATCATCGTGATCTGCGAGTAGTAGTGGCTGTCGACGGTGCCGTGCCGGGCCCAGGGGCTGATGATCTGGACCGGGGCGCGGTGGCCGTCGACGTGGTCCAGGCCGGCCTGGGAGTCGTCCTCGACGACGAAGATCGCCGAGTCTTTCCAGTACGTGCTGTGCGAGATCCTGTCGATGATCTTGCCGGTGGCGAGGTCGTTGTCGGCGACCTGGGCGGCCGGGCTCGCCGGGCCACCGGTGTGGTCGCTGGAGAGCCAGAACATGTTCAGGTTCGCCGGGCCGTTCTTCTCGAAGTCCTGCTTCCAGATCTCGTACCGGTACAGATCCGGGACGCTGGTGTCGAACTTCGGGAAGCCGGGCACCGAGACGCTGTTGAGCGACGGGATCGGCGAGGACGAGTTGAGCGGGTAGGCGGTGGCCTGGCCGGTCGCGTCCATGTTCTTGGCGTCGCAGTACAGGTTCTGCCAGCTGGCGCCGGACGGCTTGGTCAGGAACTGCTGGAACTCGCCGAAGTTCCGCACGGACTTGCCGGCCGCCTGCGCGCCCGTCCACAGGAAGCCGGTCTTCTGGTGGCCGAGGGCGTCGTCCTCGGTGTCGTAGCTGCGCTTGTACTCGCCGGCCGAGGACTCGGTGTACTCGGGGTTGTCGGCCTGCATGAGCCAGTTGTGGCCCTCGGCGGAGTTGGTGCCGATGTCGTAGGTGTTGTCGTACAGCCCGAACTGCTCGGCCAGCGCGTGCTGGTTCGGCGTGACGTTCTCGCCGAACTGCGTCAGCGACGGGTCGCCGTCGCCCTCGGGGATGTCACCGAGGACCTGGTCGTAGGTGCGGTTCTCCTTGACGATCAGGAAGACGTGCTTGATCGTCGACGGGTCACCGATCCGCGCCGGGACCGGCTGCGGCTTGGCGTCGCCGTGGCCCTTGGCCAGCCGGACGGAGCCGGCGCTCCAGCCGTTCTGCTGGAAGACCTTGGCGGTCTGGGAGCGGATGACACGGTCGCTGGGCAGGGTGAACCGCGTCAGACTGGACGTCGTGTCGTGAGTGCCGTGGCCGGCGCTGCTGGGGCGGCGCGCGTCGATGCCGCGGGTGTGGGAGACGACGACCTTCCCGCCCACGGTGGTGATCTCGGCGGGGAAGTAGTCCGTCGGGAGGAGACCGATGTAGCTGACCGGCTCCTGCGGGGAGGTGTAGCGGTAGACGGCGACGGCGTTGGCGCGCCCGAGCGTCACCAGCAGCCGGCCGTCGTCGGTGAGGGTCACGGCGTCGGGTTCGTAGCCGACCGAGGCCTCCGGCCACGGCTGGGTGGAGATGGTCTGGACGACCTTGTCCTTGGCGGTGTCGATGACCGACACGTTGTCGTCGGCGGTGTTGGTGACGAACACGGCGCCGTGCTGGGCGTACACGGCGGTCGGGTGCAGGCCGACGTCGATGGTGCCGACGGCGGCGGACGGGTCGGCCAGGTCGATGACGCTGACCGTGCCGGTGGTGGTGGCGCCGGTCTTCGGGTCGGCCGGGACCTGGGTGCCGTAGGAGTTGAGCGTGGACTCGCCGGCCTTCGCGGGCCGGCCGCCCTCGTTGCTGACGTAGAGCTTGTCGCCGGCCCGGGCCATGCCGCGCGGGGCGTTGCCCACCGACCAGCTCCGCTTGACGGCTCCGGTCGCCGCGTCGATCGCGACCACCCGGTTCTGGCCGTTGACCGCGCCGTACACGGTGGAGCCGTCGGCGGAGAACACGGCCGCGGCGGAAAGGGCCTGCTTGCTGCCGTCGGCCGGGATCTTGACGGCCACCGGGTCGGCGAGGGTGCCGTCCGCGTTCACCGTGAACCTGGTGTAGCCGTCGAGCTGGCCCAGCCACAGCTGCTTGCCGTCGGGTGAGTACGCCGGGCCTTCCTGGCCGACGGCGTTGCTGCTGATGCGCAGGTCGTCGGCGGCGTTGGTGCCGACGCGCTGCTTGATCCGCCCGGTCGCGAGGTCCACGACGACCAGCGAGGCGTCGCCGTCGGTGACCGAGGCGGCGAGGTGGCTGCCGTCCGGGCTGACCGTCGACGACATGATCTTGCCGTCGTCGATGACGAGCCGGTCACCGTACGGGGCGATGTACTGGTCGGCGGAGACGACCTGGCCCTTGTCGGTGACCTGGCCGACCTGGTCGGTGCCGAACTGGCGGGTCTCGGCGACGGCGGTGCCGGTGGCCAGGGCGGCCGTGGTGATGCACGCCGTGACCAGCGTGGCCCGGCGGCTGACACGTCTGCCCAGCAGGTCGTAGTACTTCTTCTCGGCCTGCCGGCGGCGGCGTGCTGTCTGCATGCGTCATTCCCTGGGATTCGGTGGAGAGTTGGGGGGTGGCCGGAGAGGAAGGGTTCAGGGGGTCCGGGAGCCCGGGGAAGCGGAGAGCAGGTCGACGTCGCCGTCGAACTGCCACAGCGGGTTCGGAGCGTCTCCGGTCGGGGTCCGCACCACGAAGTAGCCGTTGACTTCCTTCGGTCCGTCGCCGTCGGCGACGAACCGCCCGTCCGCCGTGATGTCGAGCTGGTAGACGGCCGACCCGGTGGCCGCGACGCCCGGCAGATGCCAGGAGACGACGCACCGCCAGTCGTTGCCCGGGCCCCGGGCGCCGTCCTGGACACCGGCCTTGGTGCACGCCGCCGAGGTCTTGAGCTGCGCCTCGGTGACGGCGGGCCGGTGGAGCTGCTCGGTCTGCAGGCGGTACAGGTGGGCGAACTCCGTGGCGAGCGCGTGCTGCACCTTGGCCTGCTCGATCCCGGAACCCGTGGCCGTGGTCGTCGCCGCCACGACCGCGACCGTCACGCCGAGCAGCCCCGCGAGCGGCAGGGCGGCCGTGGTGACCGCGCGGCGCGCCGAGCCGTCGTCGGTGGGGTTGGTGAAGTCGCGCCGCAGGAACAGGACACAGGCCAGCGCCGTCGCCGTCACGGCCCACAGGAGACTGACAACGATGCCTATGAGCAGCGGGGTGAGCTGGGCCGGGCTGGTGAACAGGCCGTTCCAGGTGAGGAAGGCGTCGCCGGGCAGGGCCAGGCGTACGGCGACGGGGAGCGGCAGCATCTGGGCGAGCTGCATCGCCAGCGCGACGAGCGCGGGCAGCAGCAGCCCCATCGGGGAGCGCCCCAGCACCACCGACCCGAGCAGCCCGATCCCGGCGAGGGCCAGGGTCGGGGCGAGCACACCGGCCCACGCGGACAGGACCGTGCCGGCGGCGTCCCCCGGCGTGAGCAGGTGGCCGTCGAGTCCGACCAGCGGCTGGTTGCCGACGGCCACCAGTCCGCCGGCCGTGCTGGAGACGGCCAGCCCGGCCACGAGCAGCAGGATGACGGTGAGGCCGGCCAGTGCCTTCGCCGCGAAGATCCGCCGGGGCGAGCGGACGGCGACCAGGAGGTGGCGCCAGGTGCCGAGCCGGTCCTCGGAGGCGAACACATCGCCGGCGACGACGGAGGTGAGCAGCGGGAGCGCCCAGGTGCCGGCGAAGCCGAGCGTCACCAGGGGGCCGGCCCACCCGGTGGCGTGCATCCAGCGGCCGAAGAGGGTGTCCGTGGGCAGCGTGCTCTGCGCGCTCACCCCGGCCACGAACAGCGCCGGCGCGATCCAGCAGGCGAGGAGCAGCAGGCGGATCCGCCACTGGGAGAGGAGCTTGACGACTTCGAAGCGGTAGCTCCGGGCCACCGTGACGCGGCCTGACGCGGTGGTGTGCGCAGGGGGTACGGCGGTGGGGCTGGGGGGTGTGGTCGCGGTGGGGGTCGGCGCTGCGGTCATCGACCGGTCTCCTGCTGCTGGGCGTCGGACTTCCGCGGGGCGCCGGCGTCGTCCCGCTGCTGGGTGCCGCTCTTGCGCTGCTCGGTCAGGGCCAGGAACGCCGCCTCCAACGGGGAGACGACCGGGGCGAGTTCGCGCAGGGCGATGCCCTCGTGGACGAGCCGCGCCACCAGGTCGTCGAGGTCGGGCACCAGCGCGCGCACCATGAGCGCCTCTCCGCCCCGGCGTCCCGCGGTGCCGTCGGCCAGGTGGATCCTGGGCGTGCCGGCGGCCAGCCGGCGTGCGCGCTCCGGGTCGGACGTGACCAGCCGGTAGTCGAGTTCGCGGTTCTCGGCGGCCAGTTCGCCCAGCGGCCCGGAGAAGACGGTCCGTCCGGTGGCGAGGATGGTGACCTCGGAGCACAGGGCCTCCAGGTCGTCCATCCGGTGGCTGGAGAGCACGACGCTCGTGCCCTCCCGCGCGAGCCGGGTGAGGACACCGTGGACGTGCTTCTTTCCGGCCGGGTCCAGGCCGTTGGAGGGCTCGTCCAGGACGAGCAGCCGCGGCCCGGTGAGCAGGGCCGCGGCGAGGCCGAGCCGTTGGCGCATGCCCAGGGAGAAGCCGCGGGTGCGCTCGTCGGCGACGTCCGTGAGCCCGACCTGGTCGAGTGCGTCGTCGATCCGCGCCGACCGCGTGTCGTCGCCGCGCAGAGCGGCGAGCGCGGCGAGGTTCTGCCGGGCGGTGAGCGAGGGGTACAGCCCCGGCCCGTCCACGAACCCGGAGACACCGCCGGGGGCCTCGAACGCCCGGCCCACCGGCGTGCCGAGGATCTCCAGGCTGCCGCTGTCGGCCACGGTCAGACCGAGAAGGAGGCCGAGCAGCGTGGTCTTGCCGGCACCGTTCGGTCCGACCAGGCCGTGGATCCGTCCCCGCGCCACATCCAGATCCACGCCGTCGAGCGCGACGACGTCACCGAAGCACTTGCTGATCCCGCGCGCCCGGATCGCGAGCTGTGAGTCCATGAGCCCCTTCTTTCGGGAAAGCCTCATGGACCCTAGGAAGTTCACACGACACCGACAGCGGTCCCCGGTTGAACGCTGAGGGAACGGAAAACCAAACGCGAGTCAACTGGCGTCCGCGGCACCGGCGGTCTCATGTTCGGGAAGCCTGACGGGACGTCAGCACGGAAGGAACTGTTCTGTTCCCGCAGTGCACGGATCGCGCGGTCGCGGAACCACCCGGGCGGGCCTTCGCTCTTGCCGGACGCATGCAACTGGCAGCCATCGAACCCGAGGAACACCCCATGTTGAGCAAGACGCGTGTATACGGCGTGATGTGCGCCTTCATCGCCTTCTTTCTGGCGATGGCGGAACCGGCTTCGGCCATCCAGGGAGGCACCGTCAGCAAGCACGGCCCGTGGGCGGTGCGTGTGTACACCGACGGCGAGCCGTCCTGCACGGGCACCGTCGTCGCCCCCGAGTGGGTGATCACCGCCGGTCACTGCGTCCGCTACGACAACTGGGACGTCACGTTCCGCGTCGGCAGTCTCGACCAGCGGCACGGGAAGGTCGTGCGTCGCGTCGAGAACGGCACGGTGTTCGCCCCCGGAGCCGACGTGGCCCTCGTGCGGGTGCCCCGCCTGGACATCGAGCCCATCGGGGTGGGAACCAGCGGCAGTGTGAAGGTGGGGCGCAGCGTGCGGTCCTACGGCTGGGGAGCCACCTGCGCGCCGCCGAAGAGCGAGGCCTCGTGCCAGTCGAACGTGCTCAGGCAGGCGCAGGTCAGGATCGTGGCACACGCGGACCGGCGGTGCGATCTGCTCGTGGGCACCGGGGACTTCTGCGCGCAGCGCGGCACCGGCCTGCCGGCGGGCGGTGACTCGGGTGGTCCGGCCACGGCGTTCGACAAGGCGGGCCGTGAGGTGCTCGTCGGCGTCCTGTCCGCGTCGGACCGGACGGAGGTCGCCTCGTTCGGGGACGTCACACGCCTGCGTCTGTGGATCAAGTGGGTCATCCGCAGCGGGGGCCACTAGACCCACAAGGAGCGCGGATGCGGTCGCTGCCCCGCGCCGGAGACCGCGACCGCTTCGGCTCGCCGCGTTCCGAAGGGCTGACGGGCGTCCTGGCGATGCCCTGCATAGCATCCTTGTGTGAAAGACATTCCCGACGAATTGGTCGAGCTGGAACGTTCCTGTGAAGCGGAGCGTGCGAAGCTGGCCGGCCTGTGCGGTGAGGCGTACGACGCGCAGTGGCGGGCGTGGCGAGGGGCGACCGAGGCGTTCCAGACCGCTCTGTCCGCGTACGCCGCGCGCGAGGGCGGGTCGCGGTACGAGCTGGAGCAGGCCGTGAAGAAGGCGGTCCGGCGCACGCAGGAGGATCCGGCGCCGTAGCCGCGCGGGGCCGCCGGCGCACGGGACCGCTGCCGCATGCCCGCGATGGCCGTCAGCGGTCCGCGCCCTGCCCCTCCGCTCGCTCTGCCGGCTGGTCGGGGGTCATGGTGAGGCCGGCCGTGACCGGCGGTGCTGCGTGGGGTTCCGCCCCGGCCGGACGCGGGGCGTGGTTGCGCCGGCGGGGTGCGGTGGTGAGGACCGTGAGGCAGGCGACGACCAGTGCTATGCCCGCCCAGCCCGCGGCGGGGAGGCGTTCGCCGACGACCAGGACGGCGAGTACGGCCGCGACGGCCGGTTCCAGCAGGGAGAGCGTGGTGGCGGTGCTGGCCGGCACGTGCGCGAGGCCCCAGCCGAACAGGACGTAGCCGGTGAACATGGGGACCAGGGCCATGTACGTGCCGACCGCCGCGTTGGACCAGGAGCTGACGAGCGGGGCGCCGGTGGTCAGCAGGACGGGCAGGAGGAGCAGTCCGCCGAGCCCGAAGACGGCGCCCATCGCCGCGCGGGAGGGGATCCGGCGGGTGATGAGCCGGTGCGCGGCCCACGAGTAGAGCGCGTAGGTGGCGGCGGCGACCAGGCCGAGGCTCACCCCGAGAAGGGTGGCGGCCACGGATGCCTGGCCCGTGCCGTCGCCCGCGTGCGCGGCCTCGGCGACGCACAGCAAGGCGGTGCCGAGCAGGCCGAGGGCGGCGGCGACCGTCCAGCGGCGGGTGAGCCGGCGGCCGTCCACGACGCGTTCGATCAGGGCCGAGGCGAGCGGGGCGGTGCCGAGGGACACCACGGTGCCCACGGCGACTCCGGCCAGGCGCATGGAGCTGTAGAACGCCAGGGGATACACCGCGACGGAGGCGGCGCCGAGCAGTACCGTGCCGCGCTGCTCGCGCAGGCGGGGTGCGTGGTGGGCGATCCGCGGGGCGGCGAGGAGGGCCTGGAGAAATCCGCCCAGGCCCATGGCGACGGCGCCGATGGCGAGCGGGCCGACCTCCGGCGCGAACGTGGCGGCCGTACCCGTCGTGCCCCACAGGACGGAGGCCGCCAGCACGCACAGCGCCCCCGTTCCGGCGGACCGGCCGGGTACGGCGGGCCGGCTCACAGCCGGTCCAGCAGGGTGGCCGCCATGGAGCGGGCGTGCCGGAGGCGGTCGCCGTCGCCTTCCAGGCCGGCGCGGGCCATCGCTCCCTCCAGGAGGAAGGCGAGGTGCTCGGCCGTCGCCCGGACCTCCTCGGGCCGCTCGGGCAGCAGCTCCTCCAGGTGTCCGGCGATCAGCCGCTCCACCTCCTCCTTGTGGGCGCGCACCACGGCACGGCCCTCGTCGCCGGCCGGCAGCTCGGCGGCGGCGTTGAGCAGTCCGCAGCCGCGGAAGCCGTGCTCGTAGGCGAAGGCCGCGTGGTCGGCGTAGGCGTCGAACACCGCGAGCACGCCGTCCCGCGGTCCCCGGGCGTGCTCCAGCCGGGCCCGGTACAGGCCGAGCCACTCCTCGTGCCGGGCGTCCAGGTAGGCCCTGACCAGGTCGGCCTTGGAGGAGAAGTTGTTGTAGAGGCTCATCTTCGCCACGCCCGCCTCGGCGGTGATCGTGTCGATGCCGGTCGCCGCCACGCCGTCGGCGTAGAAGCGGCGGGCCGCCGCCGCGAGGAGGCGTTCGCGGGCCGGGCGCCGTCGGGTGCTGTCCGTCGTGCTCACATCGGGTCCGCCCATCACAGTCCAGACTAGGTAGGTCGGTCTACCTAGCGTAGCAGGGCGCGCGGGCGCGGACCCCGGCGAACCGAGTCGTGACACATGGATGGGTCAGATGTGAGTGCACCGGCTGTTCGCCCTGCGGAGCATCGCACCGCACACGGGCGACCTGCTGCTGACCGACCGGCTGCGCCCCGAGGAGGCCGTCGCGCTGCCCGACGCCACGGACGCGGTCGTCGGGGAACTGGTCCCCGCCGCACCCACACCGGTCGCCGGCTTCGGCATCGCCGAGGAGGTGCTGAGCGGCTGTCCGATCGCGACGCACGGCACGGGAGACCTGCCGTACCGACGCCGGCGGGCGCCGCCGTGAAGGGCATCAGGACTCAGGCGGCGAAGCCGATGTTGGTGACGTACTCGTACTGACCCCACTCGGATCCGAGGTCCACCACCGCGTCGTAGATCCACGCGTCGTCAAGCGCCTGCGCGTCGCCCGCCGCCCAGGCCTCGACGATGCGGTCCCAGCGGCGGACGTTGAGCGTGCGGTAGGCGACCACCCGCTGACGGGGGCGGAGGACCTGGGACTGGTTGAGCGGGTGGAACTCCACGCGGGTGCCGCGGCCCTCGCGGTTGAGGCGCGCCACCAGGTAGCGGGAGACGTTCTGGCGGCGGACCGTGCGGTACGCCGTCTCGATCCGCTCCAGGTTCCTCTTCGAAGGATTCCGTTCGCCTCGCAGCCAGGCCCTGAGCGTGCGGTCGGTGACGGTCAGGCCGGCCGCGCGAGCCGCCTGGCGGGACTGGTCGCTGCGGGTGAGGTACCGCAGACGGGCGAGCAGGCCGCGCCGGGCCGTGACCGGGGTGGCGACGAATCCGGCCAGCGCGTCCAGCTGCCGGGCGACGGCCTCGTACCCCTTGATGCCACGCGCCCCGTACGCACCGAAGTTGAGCGTCCTCTCCGGCATCTCCCTCTCTCCTGCCGCCCCTCGACCCGATACGACCTCACGTACGCGTCACGCTACACGTCCTGGTCGGCCGCCACCGGGGTGCCGACGGTGTACACGTCCTTCACCTTCACCTCGCTGACCCCGCGTCCCTCGGGGAACACCGCGCGCCAGTCGCCGATCACGTGGAGTTCGTCGGTGCCCATCGCGCGGACGACCATCAGCCCCTCGTCGTAGGCGCGGTGCGCCTTCCACCACAGGTTCGCGAAGGCCTGCGAGCGGATCAGGTGCATCCAGTCGGTGCGGTACAGCTCCCGGTTGTAGTTCGACTCCCCCATCGTGGAGACGAACTTGGAGTACATGGCCTTGACGTACTCCAGTGTCACGTCGTCGTTGTGGGCGATCGCGCGGTCCCGGGCCTCCTTCAGCGCCACGCGGAACTTCTCCAGCAGGCCCTCGGTCGCGCCGGAGGTCCAGGACTCGTGGATCTCCGGGGGGTCGCACAGGCCGTACTTCGGTCCGGACAGGCGCAGCAGCAGGCGCAGGGTCGGCTCCGTCACCCAGAGCGGGCCGGGCTCGTCGCGGCTGCCGATGGGGTTCGGCAGGTAGGCGTCGTGCTCCCAGACGGGCGGGGTGATCAGGTGGACGCCGGCGCGGCGGCGGTCGTGCTGGTTGCCGGTGGAGTGCTCCAGCTGCCCCAGCGGCAGGTGCGTCTTGAGCGCGGACAGGTAGGCGCCGTTGACGTCCAGCGCGGTGACCTCGTGTGCGCCGGGCGGCAGTTCGGCGCGCGTCCACTTGGGGCGGGCCTCCCAGATCTGGTCCGGGCCGCGGGAGGTCTGCTTGCGCAGGACGTCGGGCAGCCAGGGGTGCGCGACGATGTCGTACCGGCCGCCCTTGCGGGTCTGGTCCAGCAACGCCATCGCGTCCGGGATGGCCCGCCTGACCAGCGCCGCGGTCGCCGCCTCGATGTCACCGCCGTGCTGGTCCAGGGCGGCCGTCACGGCGGCGGCGATCAGGTCGGGGTCGTCGGCGGTCTTGAGCCGGCGGCCGGCGGGGACGACCTTGACGCCACCGCCTGTCTGCGGGCGGGGGTGGGCGGGGGCGGGCCTAGGCGGGGGCTCCTCGGCCGGCCGCGCGGGGCGGGTCGTACGCGTGCGCTCGGGTGTGCCGCACTGTGCGGGGTCCAGGTGCTGGGGGAATCCGGCGACCTGGTGGCGGGCGGGTTGTCCGCACAGGACGCAGGGCTGGGGGGCGGGCAGGGCCACTACGTCGTCGTCGCCGTCGCCGTCGTCGCCGCCCCCGGAGACGGGGTGCGGGTCGGTCCCGGCCTCCGCCGGTTCGGTTTCCTCCGGCTCGGCCGGGGCCGCCGCCGCCAGCTTCGTCCGCGCGCCCTTCAGGAAGTACGCGTACTTCTCCCGGACTTCGCCGCTCGGATCGCGTCCGGACTCCCAGCCCGCGACCGTGGACGGGCTGACCTCCAGGGCCCGAGCGAGCTGCGTCCGGGAGAGGTTCAGCCCCTCGCGCAGGGCACGCCGTTCCCCGGCGGGCGGCAGCGGGACCTCCTGCCTGGCGCCGGCGAGCAGGGCGTCGATCGCGTCGAAGTCCGTCATCGGGTCCCCCCGTCCGGTACGGCCGCGGGCCGGGCGGTGGCGGCCGGGCCGCCGGGGAGGCGACGGCGTGCCGCGGGCAGCGCCTCGACGGCGCGGGTGGGTCCGGCGAGAAGGTCGAGGACGTCCACGCCGTAGTGTGCGGCGACCGCGTCGCAGTCGGCCAGGCTCCAGGCCGCGCTCCCGGACTGACGGCGGCTCACCTGGGCCTGGCTCACCCCCAGCGCGGCGGCGAGAGCGGTCTGCGACTCGCCGGTCGCGTGCAGCAGCGCGGCGACCGCGGACCGCACTCGCTCGGCCAGGCCCATACTCATAAGGCCGAACCTAGCACGTCGTACACATGGGCCATGCGTAAGCCGCATGGTGTCTGTGTGTCCTAGGTCCTGTCGTCAAACTCCCGTCGTCCGCCCGGAGGGCGGGCCGCGCGGCGTCAGGTGCGTGCTCTCGGCGTGCCAGGCCCCGGCCCTCGTACTGGATGTACTTGGGTCGGGGCCCGGTGCGGCGAGAGTGCGTGCATGGCGCCGCGCGGCAGACGGGAGTTTGACGACAGGGCCTAGGTGCGCTGGTCCCGGATCACCAACGGCGACGACGGTCATGAGCTGGTCCGCCGGCCTGCTGCTGGTGCTGCTCGGCGGCGGTACTGGCTCGGCGGCCACGCGTGCCGCCTGCCGGGTCCCGCAGGACGTCCGCCGGGGATCCAGCCGGCCGGGTCCGTCACCGGCGCCACGGCGAGCGCCGGGCCGCCGCTGTCCGGCCCCGACGGCCGGCCGCTGCACGCCCATGCGGAGCGAGGGCCCCGCGTCCTCGCCCCCTTCGTCACGGACCAGCGGTGCGACACGGTCAACCTCGTGCCGGAGCGCGAGACCCCGGACCGGATCGGCCTCTTCGCCACGCGGATCGTCCCCGCCGCCCGGCAGCTCGTGGCCGACCGCCGCGCAGCGCATGAGCCATCGGCTCCACTGGTCCGGCCGCCACACCTGGCTCACCCGTCGTTCGGCAAGCCCGCTCACCGCGTGTGGCGCGTCCACTGCTCGACGGTGCGGAAGCCCAGGGACTCGTACAGCGACAGCCCCATGTCCGACGCGTGCAAGTAGGCGACCCGGGCCCCGCGGTCCTGCTCGGCGCGCAGGATGGCGCCGGTGACGGCCGCGCCGAGTCCCTGTCGGCGCCGCGCCGGAAGAACCGAGATGTTGAAGACGCCGACGCAGTCCTCGGCGCGCAGGGCGAGCCCCGTCGCCACCACGTCGCCGTCCAGCTCGGCCAGATAGCCGGTCGCACACGGCAGAGCCAGTATCTCGGGGCAGCCCAGCGGGCTCATCGTCTCCACCGGTGCCTCGAATCCGGCCGCCAGAGCCGAGACGAAGACGGCGCTGTCCCCGGCCCCGAGCGCCCTGACGGTGAGGCCGGCGGGCAGGGGACCGCCGCCCGGGGTGTGCTCCCCCAGCTCCCTGACCATGAAGGGGCTCCGTGCGGTACTCGTCAGTCCGTGATCGGCCGCCACACCCGCGATCTCGGCGTCCGGTCCGGTCCGGTACTGGATGCACCAGGGTGCGTCGACCGCCTCGGCGGCACGCTTCGCGAGATCGCCGATCCCGGCCGCGCGGGGTGCGGCCCGCACGTCGAAGACGCCGTTCACCGCGGCGAGGGGCGCCCCGGTGGCCAGAAGGGCGAGCCCCGGCTCCCGCTCCGTGCGCTGTCCGCCGGGTACGGCCTCGGCGATGGCTCCGACACTGGCCATCCAGGCCTGAGCAGCCGCCTCAATGATGTCAGGTGTTCCCATACCGATGGACGGTAACAGTCCAGTATGAGGGATCATCACTCACCCGATTCAAGGACGCTGACCTAACATCAGTGCGTGTGCCCTTGTGGGAGAGACGAGAAGCCCTTCGGTACGCGCGTGCGCGGGCGGCTGGAGGCCGCCGCCGCAGGCGCGGCGCTGCTGCTGGCCGGTGTCTACGGGGCGTTCGTACGGACGGCGACCGGGCAGCGCTGGGAGAACGCGGTGCTGGCGGGGCGGCGCGAGGACGAGACCCTGGCCGCCGCCCGGGCCGCGAACGGCATGCTGGATCACATCACCCTGTCCTCGCTGGGCGTGGCGGTGGCGGTGCTGGTACTGATCGGGCTGGCACGGCGGCGCTGGGCCCTCACGGTGGTGGCCGTCGGTACCGTGGGCGTCTCCCTGCTGCTCGCCGAGGTGCTGAAGCGGTATGCGCTGTACCGTCCCGATCTCGTGGACGCCCCGGAGCGGCTGCTGGGCAACAGCTTTCCGAGCGGGCACACCACCATCGCGATGAGCGTGCTGTTCGGGCTCACCCTGGTGGTTCCCCACCGGTTGCGGGGCGTCGCCGTCGGCGTCTGCGCGCTGTGGGCGACCTTCGTCGGCGCCTACACGGTGGCGGCGGGCTGGCACCGGCCCAGTGACACCATCGGGGCCGACCTGCTCGTGCTGGCCGTCGCCTGCGCGCTCACCGCGCTCCTGGCGCGAAGCGGGCGGGTACGTCCCGTCCCGGACCGCCCTCGTCCGTTGCGCGCGCTGTTCGTGATCGCCCCGCTGTGCGGTGTGGCGCTGGCCGGGCTCGGCTGCGGCACGTTGCTGCTGGTGGACTCGATGTTCCGGTTGCCGCCCGGGGATCCGGCGGTGCCGCGCCTGGCGTACGCGGGCGGACACGCGTTGGCCGCCGGGGCCAGTGCGGCGGTCACCCTCGTGCTGCTCGCTCTGCTGCACCGGGTCGATCTGGACCGGCCTCGGGGCCCGGACGGCGCATGAGCTCCTCCTCATAAGCGGCGCTTATGAGGTCATACAGCTGGGGCCGCTATCGCCGCCGGGCGGCCGGTGCCAAGGTGACTTCATGACGGCTTCATCGCAGTCCATCGCCGAGAACGTGACGCGCCGGGACGTCAGGCGGGAGGGCGCGGACGCCACCGCGCCGCCCGCCGCCGACGCCGCGGCGGACCGGCGCAGGCAGGCCGCGCAGTTGTTGCGGGGCGGGGCCCAGGAACGGCTGGTGTCCCTCCTGCTCGGTCTGCGGATGGCTCGGGAGCAGCTGGGCGAGGCCTCCGCGCCGACCGCCTGCGGACTCCTCGACGACGCGATCCGGGATGCCGAGGCAGCACTCGCACAGGTCCGGGAGGTGGCGGCGGGGCTGTGTCCGCAGGTGCTCCAGCTGCGCGGACTGGGCCCGGCCGTCGCCGCCCTCGCGGCGGCGAGCCCGGTTCCCGCCACCGTCACCGTCCGCGCCGGCCGGCTGCCGCGGGCGGTGGAGACCCATGTGTACTTCCTGGTCGCGGAGGCACTGGCCCACGCGGTGAAGGACTCCGGCGCGAGCCGTGCCGAGGTGGAGCTGACGCGTATCGGCTGCGGCCTCGTGGTGAGCGTGGTCAGTGACGCGTGTCCGCCGCGCGGGCCGGGTGCCGACGCCCGGGTGGCGGCGATGACGGAGTGCGTCACCCTGCTGGAGGGAACGCTGACGGTGACGTGTTCCTCGGCCGCGGGCACCACCGTCCGTGCCGTGCTGCCGGTGCCGACCGGGGCGGAATGACGCGACGACGGTGCCGTGGAGGTCGTACCGAAGAGGACCCTCGGAGGTCACGCCGCCCCGGTGACGCCGTAGGCCTCAGGCCGCCGGAGCGATGACCGCGGCCGTGCCGTAGGCGCAGATCTCGGTGCCCGAGTCCTGGGCCGTCGTCACGTCGTACCGCACGGCGAGCACCGCGTTGGCGCCGCGGGCGCGCGCCGCCTCCACCAGGCGGTCCATGGCCTCGGTGCGGGCCTGCACCAGCGTCTTGGTCAGGCCTCGCAGCTCACCGCCGATCACGGACTTCAGCCCCGCGCCGATCTGTGCGCCCAGGTGCCGGGTGCGGACGGTCAGCCCGAACACCTCGCCGATCACCTGCTTCACGTCGTGGCCCGGGACGTCGTTGGTCGTCACGACCAGAACGCCCGCATCAGGTGCCGACCCGCCGGTGTAGTCCTCTATGGACATGGATCTGCCTTCCAATAAAGAGTCATGTTTTGCGTGGCCATGCCACGGTGATGGTGCGACACATTACATGGGTTGGGAGTCAGTCCTGACATCACTACAGCAGCTCAGTCACCAAAGGTTCTCCCGGCGCAGCCGACGGGCCTGCTCGACCGGCCTCGCGCGTCAGACGCCGGCCGGGGCGGGTGACAGGGCGACCACGGCCTCGCCGGTGTACGCCAGGAAGGTCAGGGTCTCCTGGAAGTACAGCGTGACGCTCGTCGCGTCGTGCGACAGATAGCCGATCGACACGTCCTGGCCGAGGCGCAGTTCGAAGTCGCCGCCGCGGGTGGACAGCAGGAAGGCGCCGTCGATCGCGGGCGCCCAGACGATGTCGCCGTCGAGCAGCCGGGCGAGGTGCTTGATGACCGGGTAGCCGTGGTCGGAGGTCTCGCTGACGGCCGTGTACGCCTCGGCGCTCAGCGCGAGTGTGTAGGCGCCGTCCACGCCGGCCAGGCGCAGGGCCGTCACCGCCTGGCTGATGGCGTCCGGGTAGTCGCGCACGTCGGCGGGGAGCGTCAGCGCCGCATTGGAGGAGCTCGCCCGCAGCCCGGTGATCCCGGCCGCCGGGTAACCCTCGAACACGGCCCGGTCCTCGGCGAACGCCAGCCGCCGGGCCGCGTCCTTGACCGGCTGCCAGTCGGCGTCCTTGGCGCCCCGGGCGACGTCGTCCACCTGCCGGCGGTCCACGGTGAACGGCACGCGCAGTTCGACCAGCGGCTGGAAGCGGCGGGTGTGCGCGATGACCCCGTCCGCGGGGGTGTCGACGGCGTCCAGGTGACCGGTGCCCACGCCGGCGAGCGCGACGCCGCCCGGTTCGGGGACGTCGACGATACGACGGGCCGCGACATGGCGCTTGAAGGTGCGGCGGGCCTCCTCCTCCAGGTCGGCCCACGCGGCATCGGAGACGGGCGCGAGTTCACGGTGCAGATTGTTCATCGGGCAAGGCTCCGCTTCATGCTGCCGATCCCGAGGGAGGACCCGGAGGATCGGACCTGGCTGTCGGTCGGTGTGACGGCGGCGGGGGTTCCGGCGGACGGCGGCTCGGGGAGGTCTTCGAGGAAGTCCACGGAGGGTGTGAAGAACAGGGAGCCGGTGACCGCGGTGGAGAAGTCCAGGATCCGGTCGTGCGGCGCCGACTCCGTGCCCAGGAACATCCGCTCCAGCATCGTCTCCGTCACCTCGGGGGTGCGGGCGTAGCCGATGAAGTAGGTGCCGAACTCTCCCCGGCCCGCCGCGCCGAAGGGCATGTTGTCGCGCAGGATCTCGCGTTCGGTGCCGTCCGGGTCGGTGACGGTGGTGAGGGCGACGTGCGAGTCGGCCGGCTTGACGTCGTCGGCGAGTTCCACGTCGGACAGCTTGCGCCGGCCGATCACCCGTTCCTGCGCCTCGACGGGCAGGGCCTCCCAGGCCTCCAGGTCGTGCAGGTACTTCTGTACGACGACGTAGCTGCCGCCCGCGAACGGCGGGTCCTCGTCGCCGACGAGGACGGCCGCGCGGGCCGCGGCGCCCGTCGGGTTCTCCGTGCCGTCCACGAAGCCGAGCAGGTCGCGTTCGTCGAAGTACTTGAAGCCCTGGACCTCGTCCTGGACCGTGACCGCTCCGCGCAGCCGGCTCATGATCTCCGTGGCGAGCGCGAAGCACAGGTCGAGCCGCGCGGCCCGGATGTGGAAGAGCAGGTCGCCGGGGGTGGCCAGGGCCCGGTGCACCGGTCCCCTCAGTTCCCGGAAGGGGTGCAGCCGGGCCGGGCGCGGTCCGGTGAACAGACGGTCCCAGGCGTGTGAGCCGATGCTGGTGACACAGCTGAGCCGGCCCTCGGGCTGGGCGCGGAACCCCACGGCCCGTTCCAGTGAGCCGACGTCGGACAGCAGCTCACGGACCGTGGTCTCGCCGCCGCTGTCGATGGTGACCACCAGGAAGATCGCCGCGCTGGTCAGCGGGGACAGGACCATCTGGGGCACCGGTTCGGGAACGTCTTGGGCCATGCGTCATACCCTTCCCAGCCGAGTCGGCGACGGACGAATGCGTGGATCAGCCTCACTCTAGGTCGAACCTGTCGCCTGCGCGACAGATGCCACTGTCACAGGCAGACATCTTGAACAACTAGTGACTTCACGTGTGCACGGTACTGACTCAACAGGGCCTGCGCGGGGTGGGCCCGGCCGTCAGCCCCACCCCGCGGAGGCAGTCATGCGGCGTGCCGGTGCCGCGAGCCTCTGGGCCGGCGACCGCAATGTGGCGGCGGTGCGGCCCCGCGTCGGCTACGGCGGGCAGGGCACCACCATTCCGCCGGAGCTGAACCCGGCCGCCGGCCCCCTGATCAGCGGCGGCCGGCTGCTGGCCGGCATCGGCTGGCGCCGCCGGAGGAGTACGAGGCCGCGGGACGGGACTTCGGCCGGCGCGGCGCCCTGCTGGACGAACTGCTCGACGCGCTCGAAGCCGTATGGACCGAGGATCCCGCCGAGTAGTCCGGGGCACTGCTGTCGGTACCCCGGCGCCCCGCTCAAGCCCGCCCGTTGCCGCGTCCCCCGGTGTATCTGGGCGCGCTCTCCGAGCGGGCGCTGCGCCGGGTCGGGCGGCGCGCGGACGGGTGGCTGCCGCTGTGCGTGGTGCCGGACCCCTGGAGGAGGCATTGAGGTACACGCGTGAGCTGCTCGCGCTGCGCCCGAGTAAAAAGCGTGCAATTCCCTACGGCGGGCGCGAAGAATTCCGTTCGCTATTTCCCGGTGGGTATACGCGGCACGTACACCTACACCCGGTGATGTGACGTTTCATGTGTCACCCCAGCAAGTAACCTTAGTCAAATGCAACGCGTCAACCCGCTGGGTGAGTTCATACGAGCTCGCCGAGCTGCCACTTCGCCCAAGCAAGTGGGTCTGCCGGACGAGGGGCCCCGCCGCACCGCGGGGCTGCGGCGCCATGAGGTGGCCATGCTGGCCGGCGTGAGCGAGGGCTACTACGCGCGGCTGGAGCAGGGCCGGGAGAAACATCCTTCCGATCAGGTCCTCAACGCGCTGACCCGGGTGTTCGGACTCGACGCGGAGGCGGCCGAGCATCTGCACAGACTGGCGCGGCAGGGACTGCGCAAGCGCCGCGGCGGCTGTCCGCCGGCCGACGACCGCGCGGCGGCCCACCTGGTACGGCTGATCGACTCCTGGAGCACTCCGGCGCTGATCCTCGGGCCCCGGTTCGACATCCTCGCGGCCAACGCCCCGGCGAAGGCCCTGCTCTGTGTCATGGGCACGGAGACCAACCCGCTCCGGTTCGTCTTCCTGGACCCGGCGGCCCGGCGGTTCTACCGGGACTGGCAGGAGATCGCCTGGACCTGTGTGGCGGGCCTGCGGGCGGCGGCCTCACTGGACGCGGAGGACCGCGCCCTGCACGCCCTGGTCGGTCAGCTGTCCACGCACAGCGAGGAGTTCACACAGCTGTGGGCCAAGTACGACGTCCGTGCCAAGACCCACCAGACCCAGCGGCTGCTGCACCCGAGGGCCGGTGAGCTGACGCTCACCTACCAGACGTTCACCGTCAACGGCTCCCCCGGCCACCAGCTCGGCACCTACCAGGCCGAACCGGGTTCACCGAGCGAGGCCGCACTGCGGCGCCTGGTCCACGCCGCCGGCCACCCGGACCCCACGGCGCACGAGCGCCCGGCCCCGGACGCCGAGCCGGGCGGGAGCGAGGCCTGAGGTGCCCGCCGTACCCCGGGCACGTCACCTCTGTCCCGGGCCACCGTTCAAGCCCCCCGCTCAGGAAGTCTCGTGCGAGGCCGGGTCCGCGACGTCGACCCGTCCCATGACCCGGAACAGCAGGACCAGGGACGGCAGGATGAGGATGCCCGCGGCGCAGGCGACGCCGACGAGGACGGCGAGGGTGGCGTGCGGTGCCGCCGCGTCCTGGACCGGCAGGTGGGTGCCGAGGAGGTAGGGGTACTGGGAGACGCCCCAGCCGCTGACGATGAGGGCGACGGCCGCCGCGGCGGTCGCGCGCAGGCCACGGGTCCGCTCGGCGCGCAGCAGGGCCAGGCCCAGCAGGCCGCAGAGCGCCGCGAGCAGGGCGAGCGGCAGCGCGCGGTGGCTGAGCTGGTGGAACAGCCGTGGGGCGTCCGCCCGCAGGACGAAGATTCCCGCGATGCTGACGGCGCCGGTGACGACGCCCGCCGCCAGGGCACGGTCGCGGAAGTACCGGAACAGGTGCGGGTCCCCGTGCCGCCTGGCGGCCACCGTCAGGTAGGTGGCGGCCAGGTAGGCGCAGGCGAGCACGGCGAGCACGCCGCCGAGGGCGCTGGTCGGGTTCAGCCAGCTGGTGAGGGGGTCCCCGTCGCCCCGGGTGGGCACGCGCCCGGACGCCAGGGCGCCCGCGACCGAGCCGAAGCAGTAGGGCGTCAGCACGGAGGAGAACGCGAACGCGGCGCCGTACACGCGCTGTTCGGGGGTGCGGATCGAGGCCTTGCGGAAGGCGAAGCCCGCTCCGCGCAGCACGATGCCGAGCGCGGCGATCCCCAGCGGGAGGTACAGCGTCGAGGTCAGCGCGGCGAACGCCGGGGGGAAGCCGCTCCACAGCATGACCAGGCAGTAGATCAGCCAGGTGTGGTTCGCCTCCCAGACGGGGGCGAGGGAGTCGTCGATCAGATGGCGGGGTTCCCGCCCGCGGCCGGCCCCGCCCGCGATCAGGTCCCAGAACCCCGCCCCGAAGTCGGCGCCGCCCAGGACGCAGTAGGCGATCACCCCGATGAAGAGGAACACCGCTACCAGGTCCGCCATGTCAGGACGCCTTTCCCGTGGTGGTCCCGGCGGGGCGTTCGGGACCGTAGGGCACGGACACGGCCTCGTCGCCCTGTTGCCGCCAGCGCCGTGTCATGGACCGCAGCACCCACAGGGCGGCGGTGCCGACGGCCAGGTAGAGCAGGAGGACGGCGCCGAAGAAGGGCCACAGGTCGCCCCGGGTGGCCACCGCGTCCCGGGTCAGCAGGTGACCGACGACGATCCAGGGCTGGCGGCCGACCTCGGTGACCACCCAGCCGCTCTCCAGGCAGAGGATCGCCACGGTCCCGCACGCGGCGGCGGCCCGCAGGAACCAGCGGTCGGTCGCGAGCGTGTGCCGGCGGCGCCACCACAGCCAGGCGAACCAGAGGGCGACGGCGAGCATGAGGAAGGACGTGCCGACCATGATGTCGAACGCCCAGTGGACGATGTTCGCCTGCGCGTCGGTCGGCCGGACGCGGGCCGGGACGGCCTCCAGTCCCTTGATGGTGGTCGAGGGCTTGAAGCCGGCCAGCAGGGACGCCATGTCGGGGATCTCGATGCCGTAGCGCACCTTGCCGTCGACCAGTACGCCGCCCAGTGTCTCGGGGACGTGGGAGCCGGTGTCGGGCAGCAGCTCGACGGCCGCGAACTTCGCCGGTTCGTCGTCGAAGACCTGCCGGGCGATGGTGTCGCCGACGATGATCTGCACGGGAAGCGCGCAGGCGGCGGTGACGAATCCGGTGAGGAAGCCGACCCGGTGGTAGCGGTCGCGCCGGCCGCGCAGCATGCCCACCGCGTAGACGCCGGCCACGACGAAGCCGGCGACGATGTACGCCGCGATCAGCATGTGCCAGAACTCCAGCCAGAAGGCGTCGTTGAAGAACACCTCGGCGGGCCGGACTGCGACCACCCTGCCGTGCTCGACGGTGATGCCGCCGGGCTGGTTCATCCAGGCGTTGGCGGCGACGACCGAGGCGGTTCCGCCGACGCCGGCCAGGGAGACGGGCACCCCGGTCCAGAAGTGCGCCCAGGGCGGCATGCGGTCCCAGCCGTAGATGTAGAGGGCCACGAAGATGGCTTCGAGGAAGAAGAACAGGCCCTCGATCGCGAACGGGAAGCCGAAGGCGGAACCGTAGGCGCCCATCAGACCGGGCCACAGGATGCCCAGTTCGAAGGAGAGGACGGTCCCGGTGATGGCACCGACCGCGAACAGCACGGCGGCCGCCTTCGACCAGCGGCGGGCGAGCAGCAGCGCCTCGGCGTCGCCCTTGCGCAGCCCTCGGTGGTGGGCGATGAGCATGAGGGTGGTCAGGGCGACGCCGAACGGCACGAGGATGATGTGGAACCCGAGGGTGAAGGCCATCTGCTCCCGGGCGGGCAGCAGTTGCGCGGGGTCCGCGGCGGCCAGTGCGGGCAGACGGGCGAGCGCGCCGGCTGTCGTCATGGCCGGTCAGTCCTCGGCGCTGGGCGCGACCCGCACCTTGATGTTCTTCATCAGGGGCTGGTTGCTCTGCTTGCTGTAGTCGCTGGCGGCGACCAGGACGTTCATCTCCGGCATGTATCCGGCGGCGCAGCCCCTGGGCATGCTGTACTCGATCGCCGTGTACCGCTTCAAGTGCCGCTGACTGCCGTCACGGGCGGTGGCGGTGATGTCGACGAGGCTGTCGGGCTCGATGCCGCGGGAGCGCATGTCGTCGCCGTTCATGAGGATGAGGGTGCGCAGGTCGCTGATGCCGCGGTAGCGGTCGTTGTCCGAGTAGATCGTGGTGTTCCACTGGTCGTGGCTGCGCATGGTCTGCAGGATGAGCACGTCGTCCCGTGGCGGCGCCTCGGGCAGCGGCGCGGCGGAGAACTCGGCGCGGCCGGACGGGGTGAGGAAGACCAGTTCCCGGGCGGGCTGTTTGATGCGGAAGCCGAGCGGGAGCCGCACCCTGCGGTTGAAGTCCTCGAAGCCGTCCAGGACCTTCGCCATCGTGTCGCGGATGCGGTCGTAGTCCTCGACGTACGACTCCCAGGGCGTGGTGCTCTCCGGGAGGGCGGCCCGGGCCATGCCGGCGATGACGGCCGGCTCGGACAGCAGGTGCGGCGAGGCGGGCTTCTTCATGCCGACCGACAGGTGCACCATGCTCATGGAGTCCTCCACGGACACGGACTGCAGGCCGCGCCGCTGGTGGTCCTTCTCGGTGCGGCCGAGGCAGGGCAGGATCAGCGCCTTCCTGCCGTGCACGAGGTGGCTGCGGTTGAGCTTGGTGCTGACGTGCACGGTGAGTTCGCAGTTCCGCAGCCCCTGGGAGGTGTACGCGGTGTCCGGCGCGGCGAGCACGAAGTTGCCGCCCATGCCGACGAAGACCTTCACCCGGCCCTGGTTCATGGCCTCGATGGTGTCGACCGTGTCCATGCCGTGCTCGCGCGGCGGGTCGATACGGCAGACGTCGGCGAGCCGGTCGAGGAACTCGGGCCGGGGCCGGTGGTCGATGCCGCAGGTGCGGTTGCCCTGGACGTTGCTGTGTCCGCGCACCGGCGAGGGGCCGGCGCCCTCCCGGCCGAGGTTGCCGCGCAGCAGCAGGACGTTGACGATCTCGCGGACGGTGTCGACGCCGTGCTCGTGCTGGGTGAGGCCGAGGCACCAGCTGATCAGGGTGCGGTCGGAGCGGGAGTAGATCCCGGCGGCCTTGAGGATGTCGGCCCGGGTGAGACCGGACTGCTCCTCCAGTTCCTCCCAGGAGGTGGCCTCGCACAGCTCGCGGTAGGCCTCGAAACCGTGCGTGTGGCGCTCGATGAACTCCTTGTCGAGCGCCTTGGGGTCACTGCGGCTCTCCTCCAGGACCGCCTTGGCTATGCCCCGCAGCAGTGCCATGTCGCCGCCCGCGCGGACCTGGAGGTTGAGGGTGCTGGTGCGGGTGGCCTTGAACAGCGCCATGTCGGTGAACTCGTGCGGCACGATCGTGCTGGTGGCCGCCGCCTCGACCAGCGGGTTCACATGGACGATCTGCGCGCCCCGCCGGTAGGCCTCGGCGAGCGCGGTGAGCATGCGGGGGGCGTTGGAGGCGGCGTTGACGCCCATGACGAACAGGGCGTCGGCGGTCTCCCAGTCCTTGAGGTCGGCGGTTCCCTTGCCGGTGCCGAGGGCCGCCGTCAGGGCCCGGCCGGAGGCCTCGTGGCACATGTTGGAGCAGTCGGGCAGGTTGTTGGTGCCGAACTCGCGGGCCATCAGCTGGTAGAGGAAGGTCGCCTCGTTGCTCAGCCGGCCCGAGGTGTAGAAGGCGGCCTCGTCGGGGCTGTCCAGGGCGCGCAGTTCACGGCCGACGAGGGCGAAGGCGTCCTGCCAGGTGATGGGGACGTACCGGTCGCTCGTCTCGTCGTAGACGAGGGGCTCGGTCAGCCGGCCCTGGTCCTCCAGCGCGAAGTCGGACCACTCGGACAGCTCGGAGACGGTGTGCCGGGCGAAGAAGTCGGCGCCGACCCGCTTGGACGTCATCTCCCAGGTGACGTGCTTGATGCCGTTCTCGCAGATGTCGAGCTTGAGGCCCTTGGTGTCGTCGGGCCAGGCACAGCCCGGGCAGTCGAAGCCGCCGTTCTCGTGGTTCATCTTGAGGATGGCCCGCGGCCCCTCGAACAGCGCCCGTTCCCTGATCAGCACGCGGCCGACGCTCTTGGCCGCGCCCCAGCCGGCCGCCGGGTGGTGGTAGGAGCGGTGGGACGGCCGCTTGTCGCTGGCCGGGCCGTCGCCGCCGGTGGCCGAGCGGCCGACCGCGCGGTCCTGCTGGTCCGGCGTCGGGTCACCATCGGATGCGGTCATGTCGTGCGCTCTCTCTGTCGAAACGGGCCGTGCCCCGGGGGGGGCGGACTCGGAAACGGGGGGCTCGGAAGGCTCAGAGCCGCAGCGGGACGGCGGCCGGGCGGGTCGGCGCGCGCAGCCAGGTCGCCGCCAGGGCCGCGGTGACCAGCAGGGCCGGCACGAGCGGGGCGCCGGGGCGCAGCCAGCGGTAGGCGGCGCCGTCGACGGCGGCCCCGGCGATCAGCGAGGCCACGATGCCGACGCTGCGCGCCTGGAGGCGTCCCCGGGTGGCGAACGCCGTGACGGTCGAGGTGAGCAGGCCCGTCAGATAGGCGGTGGTGATCTCGCTGCCGGCGGTGACCCGGACGCTGCCGTTCTGGCAGCCCATGGCGACGGCGGTGAGGAACAGCAGCAGGGTGCGGGCCGCGCCGTGCGGTGCCATGTGCCAGCCCAGCCAGCCGCAGACCACCAGCCACAGCAGCAGGGCCTCCAGGAGCAGGCCGCCCCGGATGCCCGCGCCGCGGAGCCGGCCCCGGCCGGCCGCCACCAGGCCGCCGGCCGCCGCCCCGACGACGTAGCCGAGCAGGGCTACGGCGACGAGGCGGGCGGCGGCCAGGTGGGCGTTGCCCAGGTGCAGGCCGAGGAGTGCGGAGTTCGCCGTGACGACGCTGGTGAAGACGCCGCCGAGGGCGAGGAACCCGAAGGCGTTCGCCGCTCCGGCCGCGAGGGTGAGCAGGTGCCGGGTGGCTCCGCTCCGCCCGGGCCACGGGGACCGGTCGGGGCTCGGCGCGGTCACTTGGCGAGGAAGTCCAGCAGGGCGGTGTTGACTTCCTCCGGGTGGGTCCAGGCGATGTTGTGCGGGCCGCCCTCGACCGTGACGAACGTCAGGTCCTTGATCAGTCCGGGCAGCCGCTTGGCGGTGTTCTCGTACGGCAGGATCCGGTCCGCGTCGCCGTGCACCAGCAGCGTCGGCACGTCGATCTTCGGCAGGTCCGCGCGGAAGTCCGTCAGCCAGGTGTCGACGCACGCGTAGGCCGCCCATGCCGACGCCGCCACCGCGACATTGAAACTGTTCTGCCACGCCTGGTCGCTGATCCGCGTCCCGGCGTACACGTCGACGTTGTAGAAGTTGTCGAGGAAGTCCTTGAAATACGCGGGACGGTCCTTCAGCACGGCCGCCTTGATGCCCTCGAACACCGACGCGTCCACGCCCTCGGGGTTGTCGTCGGTCTTCAGCAGGAACGGCGGGATCGCGCCCAGCAGTGCCGCCTTCGCCACCCGCTCCGACCCGTAGCGGCCGAGGTACCGGGTGACCTCGCCCGTCCCCATGGAGAATCCGACGAGGACGACGTCCCGCAGGTCCAGGTGGTCCAGCAGCGCCTTCAGGTCCGCCGCGAACGTGTCGTAGTCGTAGCCCACCGTCGGCTGGCTCGACCGGCCGAACCCCCGCCGGTCGTACGTGATCACGCGGTACCCCGCGTCCAGCAGCACCCGCTCCTGCTTCTCCCACGAGTGCCCGTTGAGCGGATACCCGTGGATCAGCACCACCGGACGGCCACTGCCGTGATCCTCGTAATACAGCTCGATCGACTCGGAGTTCTCCCGGCCCACCGTCACGAATCCCATGACGTACACCTTTCGTCGGCTTTCTGCTGCTGTTGAGCCTTCCAGCGGTACGGCCGTTCCGCATCACATGAACGTGCGAGGATCAGGATGCGGACGGCGGGTTCAGCCCTCCTCGACGCATTCCGCGAGGAAGGCGTCGATGTCGATCTCCTCCCGTCCGCGCGGGACGAGCCGTTCGGTGGCCCGCAGGAAGTCGCGTACGGCGGCCCTGCGCACCTCGATGAGCGCGGCCCCGGACGGCGGACTCAGGGTGATGCGGACGTTCGCCCCGGCCGGACCGCCGTCCGGGGCGATGTGGATGTCGCCGGCTCCCACGGGGAAGTACAGGCCGTCGGCGAGCAGGTCCCGGGCGAAGATCCAGGTCACCCGGTGCTGGTGGCGCGGGCAGAAGGAGACCCGCACCGCGCAGGGATCGAGGCGGTCGTACGCGAAGCGGGCCCGGACGGGTATCCGGATCGTCCCGGCGGGGGCCAGCCACACCCGGATCCCGTGCCGGACCGTGTCGGAGGGGCCGGCCGGCGGTGCCTGGCCGGCCGGGCGGGCCGCGTGCTCACGATGCTGGTCCATGGTCTGCTCCGTTCACTGTCCTGACGACCACGGGCCCAGCCTGTCGGCTCGGACGAGGTTCGGGCATCCGTCATTTGACGCCTTGGGAAGACATCCGCCGGTGCGTCCTGCGTGGCACCGGCGCGGTGCGGGCGGATCAGTACGGGACGGGGATGACGGCGCGGACCGTGGTGCCCTCCCCCGGCGCGTGCCGCACGCTCAGCGTCCCGTCCAGTACGGCCACCCGGTCGGCTATCGCCGCCAGGGGTGCCGAGTCCGGCCCGTGACCGGGAGCCGTGCCGTCGTCCGCGACCGTCACCACCAGGTCCGGGCCGAGCTCCGCCACCACCCGCACCCGGCCGGCCCGGGCGCCGTGCACCGCCCGGGCGAGCGCCTCCCGGACCAGGAAGTACGTGTGCAACTCCACCGCGTCGGGCAGCCGTTGCCGCAGGTTCCCAAAGACGGCGACGGGCACCGGCCACTGCGCGGCGAGGGCGGTGAGCGCGGCCGGGAGTCCACGGAGCCCGAGCACGCCCGGATACAGCGCGGCCGTGACCTCCCGGACCTGGGCCAGCGCCTCCTCGGCGTCCCGGACGGCGTCGTCGAGCAGCCCGGCCGCCGGCGACGGCGCGGATTGTCCGCCCAGTCGCTCACGGGCCAGGTTCAGGCCGAGCAGCACCGACGCCAGACGTTCCTGGGCGCCGTGCTGGAGCGTGCCGGCGGCGGTGCGGCACCGGTCGGTGTGCGCCTGCGCGGCGAGCGCCCGGGGTGGTCCCTCCTCCTTGGGGGGTTCCCGGGTGGCAGCGGACGTGCCGGTGCTCGTGCGGAAGACGTACAGGGCCGCCTCGCCGTCCGGCCGGGCCAGGGGGACCCGGGACCACTCGACCGGGAGGAGGGAACCGTCCGCGTGCGTGAGGGTGCCGCGCCCACGGGAGGGGTCGGCGCGGGTCGGTGACCGCACGCCGGGGTGTTCCTCGGGCCTGCCGTCGGTGCCCAGCAGATCGGACGGGCGGTCGTGACCCGTGAACGCGGCAGCCGGCGGATTGGCGTACGACACCCGGTGATCGGCGTCCACGGCCCAGGCCGGCTGCTCAATGACGTCAAGGATGCTTCCCAGATCATCGGCGATTGACGTCATCGCCCTGCCCCTTCCCTAGGGATGTCGAGAACGTGCCTCGATGGCACGACTCTCGCAGCGGACGGCCCCACAAGGCATCCGTCATTTGACGCTGCCTGCGTTTCCCCAGGTCACGGTCGGCGGTTCGGGACCGGACCGGGCTCCGCCGAGCGCGACAGGACATCGCGCAGGGCCGCTCGCGAGGTGGCAGAGAGGGGAGCCCACGGTGCGCGGCGGGAGGAACGGCCGCTCGCCGGTCCGCTTGTTGGTCAGGGCCTCCGCCGCGAGCAGCGCGGTCTCGGTCTCCCGCGCGGTCGGCCCGGCCACGGCGGCGGCGTCCGGCCGCGGCTGTCCGGCGGGACGCCGGAGAGTATGTGTCAGGTATGGCTCAATCTGGTGGGTTTCAGTGACTCACCGGCCGACTCGGTGTGACACCGGGCGAGGGGCCGACCTGTCCGGTCGGCCCCTCGCCTGGTGATGCCGGTGGTACGCGCCGTCACGCGCCGGCCGGGTGCACGGTCAGCAGGTCGTCCAGGCCGATCCGGGTCAGGAACTCGCGGCGGATCCGGTCGGCGACCTCCGAGACCTCCTCGGAGCCGTCGTTCGCCGGGTCGATGTGGACGCGGTAGGGGCGCTCGCCGTCGGGCAGCGCCACGATCCGGGCGATCTCGTCGGAGACCAGCGAGGCCTCGGCGCCCTCCGGGGCGAGCGCCGCGAGCTTCTGGGAGACCTGCTGGAGCAGTCCCGGGTACTTGGTCTCGTACTCCGCCTCGACGGCACCGTCGGCCGGGTGGCCTGAGTGGGCGAAGTGGTTGGTGCCGCTGGTGAAGGAGCCGGGCACCACGATCGAGGTCTCGACGCCCCAGCGGGCCAGCTCGCCGGCGTAGCTGACCGCGAGGGAGTCCATCGCGGCCTTCGCGGCGAAGTAGGGGGCGAGGTAGGGCGGGGTGCCGCCCTTGACGCTGGAGCTGGAGACCCACACGACCAGGCCCCGGCCGGCCTTGCGCAGGTGCGGCAGCACGGCCCGGTTGACCCGCTGCGTGGACAGCACGTTGATGTCGTAGAGCTGGGCGAACTGCTCCGGGGTGAAGGCCTCGGCCGGTCCGGTGACCATGTGACCGGCGTTGTGGATCACGACGTCGATACGGCCGTGCTCCCCGATCACCTGCTTGACCGCCGAGTCGACGGAGTCGTCGGAGTTGACGTCCAGTTCGATGGAGCGCAGGTCGACCCCGTGTTCCTCGGCGTAGTCGGCGGCGGCCTGGACCTGCGGCGCGTTCCGGCCGGCGGTCTCGCGCATACCGGCGTAGACGGTGTTGCCGGCGTCGGCGAGGGCGCGGGCGGTGAGCGCGCCGAAGCCGCTGGAGGCGCCGGTGATGACGACGATCTTGCTCATGGGGATCTCCTTGACCGCGGGGTGGATTGCCGAAGGGGTGAGGCGGGTGAAGGCGGGGGGTGAGAAGAGTCGCCGGGTGTCAGGCGATGCCGCCGTTGGCGTAGAGGGTCTGGCCGTTGATCCAGCGGGCCGGGCCGGCCAGGAAGGCGATGGCCTCGGCGATGTCCGCCGGGGTGCCGAGCCGCTCCAGCGGGGCCGCCTTCGCGAGGTTGTCGAGCGCCGTCTGGTCCTTGCCCTCCAGGAACAGCGGGGTGGCGGTGGGGCCGGGGGCGACGGCGTTGACGGTGATGTCCCTGCCGCGCAGTTCGCGGGCCAGGACCAGGGTCATCGCCTCGACCGCGCCCTTGCTCGCGGCGTAGGCGCCGTAGGTGGGGAACTGGAGGCGGGTGAGGGAGGAGGAGACGTTGATCAGCGCGCCGCCGGGGCGCAGGCGTCGGGCCGCCTGCTGGGAGATGACGAAGGTGCCGCGGATGTTGGTGCGGTGCATCCGGTCCAGGTCGTCCAGCTTCAGTGTGGCGATCGGCGAAAGGAGCATGATGCCGGCCGAGTTGACGACGACGTCGATGCCGCCGAACTCCGCCTCGATGGCGTCGAAGGCCGCGGCCATGGCGTCCTCGTCCGCGACGTCACCGCCCACGGCGATGGCCGCGCCGCCGCCGGCCTTGATGGCCTCGACCGCCTCGTCGGCCTTGGCCTTGTTGCCCGCGTAGTGCACGGCGACGGCGAAGCCGTCCTGGACGAGCCGGTCGGTCACGGCCCGGCCGATGCCTCCGGTGGCGCCCGTGACCAGTGCGACGCGGGTGTTGGTTTCCGTCATGGTGACCAGTCCTTCGAGTGAGGTTGTACTCAGCGATGCCGCTTTGACGTGATCGACGATAACACGACCTGAGAGCATCGACAACAGTTATCCGTGAGCATCGATAACAGGAAGCATCGATAACAGGACCGAGGGAAGAGAGCCCGTCGGCACGACCACCAGTCTTCCGCCGGTGCCTTCGCGGCCACCATCGAGCGGGCTGGACGCCGCGCATGGGGCTGCCCGCGCACAGGCGTGGGGTACACCCGACGGTTCAGCGGGCGTGACGGTTCAGCGGGCGTGACGGTTCACGCGGCGGCGGTCAGCTCCCGCAGCCGGGCCAGTGCCCGCTCACTCGGTGAGCCGGGCTCGGCCTGGTAGGTGAAGAGGTGCTGTCCCGGGGCGCCGTCGACGTCGAAGACCTGGTAGTTCAGGGTCAGGTCGCCGACGAGGGGGTGGTGCAGGCGTTTGGTGTCGTTCGCCTTGTCCCGCACGTCGAAACGGCTCCAGAGCCGGTGGAACTCCGCGTCCCCGGACAGCTCGGCGACCAGCTCGGCCAGCCGGGGGTGCTCCGCCGCGGCGCCCGCCGTCGCCCGCAGCCAGGCGACGCCGGCCTCGGCGATGACCCGCCAGTCGCGGTAGAAGGTGCGGGCGGATCGGTCGAGGAAGGTGAAGCGGACCAGATTGCCGTACGGCAGGACCAGCGCGTAGAGGGCCCGGCCGAGGGCGTTGCCGGCCAGCACGTCGAGGCAGGAGCCGAGGACCAGGGCGGGCGTGGCGTCCCAGGCCTCGATCAGGCGCAGGACGTGCGGGGAGACCTCCGCGTCCGGCGGGGCGGGCCGGTCCTGGTCGCGCACCAGCCCGCGCAGGTACCGGGCGGCGTCCGGGTTCAGCCGCAGCGCGCGGGCGAGGGCCTGGAGCACCTGCTCCGAGGGGTACTTCTCGCGGGCCTGTTCCAGGCGGGCGTAGTAGCCCTCGCTGAGACCCGCGAGCCGGGCCACTTCCTCCTGCTTGAGGCCGGGGGTACGGCGTGGAGCGTCGTCGTCCGGCAGCCCGGCCTCCCGGGGGGAGACCGCCGCCCTGCGGGCACGCAGGAACCGGCCGAGCTGGTTGACGCTGTCCATGCGGACCAGGCTACTCGGACCTGGAAACGACCGAGGAGATCCACGGAACGCGGCAACGGCGAAACCGCCCGCGTCGGCGCCGCCCGCGCACATCGCATGAACAGGTGAAACCGACCCGTTCCCGCCCCGTTTCCCGGGCCGAGGCTTGCCCAGCCGCCCGGCAGTGGGCACCGTGGGATGGTGCCGGCCGGACAATTCGGACGAAATGCAAAAGCGAGAGGGCGCCGAACGGCCGGCGGAGGAGGTTCTCCGACATGACACGCGAGCAGTCCTTCGCCTTCGACGCGGAGGGGACATGGGTCCGGCCGGACGGCGCGGGGCGGCCGGACGGACTCGGGCACGAGCCCGCCCACCGCTTCCTCGGCGAACTGCTCGACCGGGCGGGCTGCGACGCGTCCGCCGTGCTCCAACTCGACGTGTGGCGCGACACGTCGCACACCCACGTCGCCGTCGCGGGAACCGCACCCACCGCCGCGTTCGCGCGCGTCCAGGCCGCGTACACCCGCTCGGCCTTCGAGCACGCAGCGGCCGGAATGGAGCTGTACGACGCGGAGTTGAGGGTGCTGCGCAGCAACGCGGCGGCCCTGCGCATCCGCGGTCGCACCGCCGCCCAGGTGCTGCAGCGCGACGCGGCCGACCTGGACGCCAGCCTGCCGACGAGCCGCCTGCTGCGGGAGGTCGTCGAGGGACCGCACCAGGTGGCCGAACGCTTCGTCAGCGTGCCGACGAAGGGCGCCGGACACCGCGTCTACCGGGTCACCGCCCTGTGTCTGCGTGACGGCGGCACGGTCGTCGGGGCCGCCACGTTCATCCACGACGTGACCGGCGAGGCCCGCTCGCGCGCCGCGGAACGGCTGCTGTCGGCGGCGCACCGCCAGATCGGTACGACGCTCAGCGCGGCCCGCACCAGCCAGGAGCTGGCCTCCACCCTCGCCCGCGACTTCGCCGACGCCGTGTCCGTCGACCTGGTCGACGGCGTGCTGCACGGGGCGGAGCCGCCCGGCGCCCCGCTCGACGCCTCGACTCCCCTGCGCCGTACGGCCTTCGAGGCCCCCGGCGGCCTGGAAGGCGTGTACGCCGTGGGCGAGCCCAGCCACTTCTTCTTCCCCACCCCCTACACCCAGGTGCTCGGCGACCTGACTCCCCGGCTGGTCGATCCCTCCGGAGCGCTCTCCGACTGGCTCATGCACGACGCGGCCCGCGCGGGAGCGCTGCGCGCCGCCCGCGTCCACTCCATGATCGTCGCCCCGCTGGTGCACCAGGACCGCGTGCTGGGCCTGGCCTGCTTCTACCGCGGCCCACGGCACCCCGCCCCCTTCGACGCGCAGGACCTCGCCCTGGTCGAGCAGGTCGTGGCGAAGGCGTCGGCGGACATCGAGAACGCGCGCAGATTCATGCGCGAGCACACCACGGCGGTGACCCTGCAACGGCGGCTGCTGCCACGGTCCCTGCCGGAGGTGACGGCGATGACCACGGCGCACTTCTGGCTGCCGGAGCGCCGGCGGACCGCGTGGTTCGACGTCCTGCCGCTGTCCAGCGCCCGCGTCGCCCTGGTCATCGGAGAGGTGCCGGAGCAGGGCCTGGACGCCTCGGTGGACATGGGCCTGCTGCGGACGGCGGTGACCACGCTCGCGGGCCTGGAACTGCCCCCGGAGGAGATACTCGCCCACCTGGACGACGTCGTCCCGCGCCTGGGCCTCGCGGACACGGCCGGCATCCCCCCGGACGCCCGGACCGCCGACGAGCGGGCCCGGTGCCAGTACTGCGTCTACGACCCCGTCACCGGCGACCTCGCCGTGGCCTCCGCGGGCTGGCCACGCCCGCTGGTGACCGCGCCGGACGGCACCGTGGGCGAGCTGCCGGTGCCCCGCGGCCCGGCGCTGGGCAGCGGGGTCGGTTACGAGGCCGCCCGGACGCGGCTCGCCCCCGGCAGCGTGCTGACCCTCTACTCGGCCTCGCTCCTGCGGGAGCCGCCCTGCGACGAGCCCGCCGTCCGGCTCCGGCACGCGGTGGCCGCCGCACCGGGCGACGCACAGGGCACCTGCGACACCGTCGTGTACCGGATGATGGGCGGACCCCGTGAGCGGGGCGCGGCGGTGCTCACCGCGGCGGCGCACCGGCTGGCGGAGGACTGCGTCGCCACCTGGACGGGGTCGCGGGATCCGGCCGGCGTGGCCGCCTGCCGGCGGTGGGTCCGCGAGCGGCTGGCCGGGTGGGGGCTGGCCGATCGGTCCTTCGCGACCGAGACCATCGTGAGCGAACTGGTCACCAATGTGCTCCGGCACGCCTCCGGGGAGCCGTGCGTGCGGCTGATCAAGGACGGCGGCCTCACCGTGGAGGTCTCCGACCACTCCGCGACGGCGCCGCACCTCCGGCACGCCCGGGCCCAGGACGAGAACGGCCGGGGCCTGCTGATCGCCGCCGCGCTGGCCCGGCGCTGGGGCACCAGATACTCGGGCGACGGCAAGACCATCTGGGTGGAGCAGGACATGACTGCCACCGATGTCATATGACTGCCATGCCTCACATCACTGGCCCTCACCACACCATGGACCCACTTCATGGGCCACGGACTAGGATGACGTCATGAGTGAACCACTGCGAGCGGTACTCGGAGAAGACCAGGCGATCGTCCGCGAAGGTATCGCGACCATCCTGCGCAGCGCCGGCATCACCGTGGTCGCGGCGGTGGACAACGCGGTGGACCTCGTCCGCGTCACCAAGGAGCAGCGGCCCGACGTCGTGATCACCGACATCCAGATGCCGCCCGACCTGAACGCCGACGGTCTGCAGGCGGCGCAGGAGATCCGTGCCGCGCAGCCGGAGACCGCCGTCATCGTGCTCTCCCAGTTCCTCGACGCCTCCTACGCCCTGGACCTGGTCGGCGACGATCCGAGCGGCGTGGGTTATCTCCTCAAGGAGAAGGTCGCCAGCCCGCAGATCCTGACCGACGCCGTGGAACGGGTCGTCGCCGGCGGGTCCGCTCTGGACCCCGATGTCATCTCCACCCTTGTCGGGCGCAAACGCAAACAGGATCCGCTGGCGGCGCTGACGCCGAAGGAGAAGGAGGTCCTGGCCCTGATGGCCGAGGGTCACTCCAACACCGGCATCGCGCGCAAGCTCGTGGTGACCGTGCCGGCGGTGGAGCGCCATGTGACGGGCATCTTCATGAAGCTCGGTCTCAGCCAGGCCGGTTCGGGCCAGCACCGCCGGGTGCTGGCCGTACTGCGGTACCTCAAGCAGTAGGGGGAAGCGGGGGGAACCGGGCTCAGGCGGTCGCGCTGAAGATCGCCTTGAGGTCGGCGTCGAACAGCCGGTCCTTGGCGATGAAGGACTCGATCCCCGCCTGCTGCAGTTCGTCCACGGACCAGAACGACTGCTCGGTGGAGGTCAGCACGATCCGTGGCGGCTGATCCTCCGCCCGCAGCATACGGGCGACGGCCACCCCGTCGTGATCCGGCAGGTGCAGGTCCAGCAGAAGACCATCGGGCCGGTGTTCACGTACCGCCGCCAGGGCCGAAGCGCCATCCTCCGACTCGGCGACGACGCGCATACCGCGCGCCGTCAGCAGCGTCTTCGCGATGCGACGGAACCCAGGGTCGTCGTCGACGACCACGATGTTGACGGACATGCTTCTCAGGATGCCCGGGATCGCGACGGACAGGCCATAGGGGCATCCCCACGATTCGCTGCTCGTCCCGGTATGGGAATCTCCGCGCGCACGGAGGTGCCCCGGTCCGGCGGCGAGTCGATGACGAGGACGCCGTCGAAGGCGCCGACGCGGTCCGCCAGACCGGTGAGGCCGCCGCCGACGGCGTTCTGCGGCACACCGCCGATTCCGTCGTCGGTGACTTCGATGCGCAGCGCGTCCCGCAGTTCGAGGGATATGCGGATGTGTGACGCCCCGGCGTGTTTCACCGCGTTGGTCAGTGCCTCCGCGATGACGAAGTACGCGTTCGACTCGACCTCGGCGGGCAGCCGGTGCGGGTACTCCCCCACCACGGTCGCCGGCACCGCGCAGCGTTCCGCCAGCGACTCCACGGCCGCCCTCAGGCCCTTGGCCTGGAGCACCGAGGGATAGACGCCGTACGCCAGCTCGCGCAGCTCGTCGATCGCGGTCTGCGCGTCGGTGATGGCCTGGTCGAGGAGCCCGGTGGCCGCGTCGGCGGAGTCCGGCAGCAGATCGCGGGTGAGGCGCAGCCCGATCAGCAGGCTGACCAGGCGTTGCTGCGCGCCGTCGTGCAGGTCGCGGGCCGTCTGCCGGCGCACCGACTCGATGCTCTGCATGATCCGGCGCTGCGCGGCACGCGACTCGTCCGCCCGGATGCGGGCCGCGTCCCGTTCCCGCCGGGCCCGCTCCAGTTCGCGGTTCTCGGTGGCGTCGAAGAAGGAGTAGACCACCCCGCGCCCGTCCGGCAGATCGATGGGGGCGGCCCACCAGGAGGCGGGGAAGAAGGAGCCGTCCCGCCGCTGGAACCACTCGTCGTTGCCGTGCGCCGGTACGCCCGTGGTCGCCGGCCGCAGCATCGGGCACTCGGCGGCCGGGTACGGCGTCCCGTCCGGGCGGCGGGGATGCAGGGTCTCGTGGCTGGAGAGGCCCACCAGCTCGCCGGCGCCGTCGTAGCCGAGCGCCGCCACACCGGCCGGGTTGGTGTAGAGGATCCTCCCCCGGTGGTCGACGACCCAGACCACCTGCGGGACGCTGTCCAGGATGACGGGCAGAACCATGCCGATCGATCGCACTCAGGGACTCCTCTGCTCACAGCATCCTGGACCGGGGACGACATCGGGGCGGGACCGCGTCAGGGCGGGACCGCGTCGACGTCACCGCCGCCGACGCGCAGCGCCCCGCCCGTGGTCGCGGACGCCTGCTCGGAGCTGAGGAGAGACGACCGTGTGGGCGCCCTCCTCGGGCTCGATCAGCCGTTGCAGCAGGGACTGCGGCCGGTACTCGCGCAGGTACGCGCGCCGGGCCTGCGTCCTCCACTCCCCCGGTGTGCGTGGGACCGGCGATCACGGAGGTCGCGGTGACCGTGATGTTCGACCGGTCTTGCGGCGGATGGGCTGTCGGTCAGGGCAAGCCGACGACGGCGGAACGACCCGGGCGGGGGGAGCCAGGGCGTTCCGCCGTCGCGAGAAGCATAGGGTGAGAGTTCATGTGTCGAGTGTACGTGATAGGTACACTCACGCCTCTCATACTGATGTCATACGCATCTCATATGTCTGACCACGTGACTGCGGCGCATCCCGGCTTCAGCCATGGGGATCTCCACAGGAGCGGAACACCGCGCCCATGGGGTCTGCTCCATCGTGGCTTCCCGGCCCGACCGGAATGATGGAACCCGTGGCGTCGGCCGCGCCAAGGCGTCCGGCGGCCGGTGCGTTCCCAGGCCCGGCCGCCGGACGTCCACCACGACGAGCGATCGAAGGTGTCGACCATGGCGACTGAACGGGCGCGGCGGACGGCGGAACGGAGGATCGCCGACACCGACGCCTCGGGCCGCCGGCCGGGCAGGCCGGTGACCGAGGTGGAACGGGCCTTCATGCGCCGCACACCGAGGATCCCGTGGACCTGGGTCACGCTCGGCGCGGTCGCCGTGTGGCTGGCCGTGATCTGCTACTTCATCCAGCAGGACAGCACGCACACGTCGACGCGCTGTCCGGCCGCCGTGTCTCACAGCGCGACGCGCCAGTCACCGCTGTAGACGTTCAGCGAGTCACCGCGCAGGAAGCCGACGAGTGTCATCCCGCTCTCGTCGGCGAGTTCGCACGCCAGTGACGAGGGAGCGGAGCCCGCCGCGAGGACCGGGCTGCCGGCCATGACGGCCTTCTGCACCAGTTCGAACGAGGCCCGCCCAGCTTGTCCACCGCGTTGTGCCGGCCGACGTCCTCCTGGAGGTCCAGCAGCGCGCCCCGCTCGTCGAAGAGCCCGGCCGCGTGCAGTCCGCCGGTCCGTGGGAACACCTTCTGCCCCTGCCGCAGGCTGTCCGGCAGGCAGGCCAGCAGCTGCGGGGTCAGGGTGAGGGAGGGATCGTCGGACAACGGCCGGCGGGCGGTCCGTACGGCGTCCAGGCTGGCCTTGCCGCACAGGCCGCAGGACGACGTGGTGGAGAAGTCGCGCTGGAGGGTGGACCGTTCGGCGCCGATCCCCTCGGCTCCTCGGCCGCCACCGTGTCCGCCCGCGCGGAGGCGTTCCCCTGCCGCACCCGCCCGATCCTGCGGCTCACCGCGGCTCCCCCCATGGCTGACGTCCTCACCGTGTGTCGGATGGCTGTCCGCGCGCTCCCCCGCCCAGCGCGTTCGAACACCGCGTCGTACCCCTTCAACCTGGACAGACCCGGCAGACGGAGCATTCGTCATCTGACGGCAATGCGCCTCCCCCTCATCACCCTTTAAACACATGTTCGTGCGATGCCCGTCGGCGTGCCCCGCACGCACACTGCGAGACATCGGTGAAAGGAGTCGCGGTGAGCCCTCTGTCTCGCACCAGTGCCCCACCGGACACCCGGCAGGCCCCCGGACCGGACCCCAACCGGTGGCATGCCCTCTGGGTCACCCTGGTCGCCGGTTTCATGATCCTGCTGGACGTGACGATCGTGTCCGTGGCCCTGCCGTCCCTGCGGCGCGACCTGGGCGCGAAGCCGTCGTCGGTGCAGTGGGTCGTGTCGGGCTACGCGCTCACCTTCGCGCTCGCGCTGGTGGTGGCGGGGCGGCTGGGGCGACGCCGTCGGCCGCCGGCGGATCTTCCTCGTCGCGCTGTCCGCCTTCGTCCTGTGCAGCGCGGCCGTCGGCGCGGCCCCCACCATCGGCCTGGTCGTCCTGGCCCGGCTCGCCCAGGGCGTCTCGGCCGGCTTCCTGGCACCGCAGAACTCCGCGCTGATCCAGCAGCTCTTCACCGGCTCCGAACGCGCCCGCGCCTTCGGCCTGTTCAGCGCCACGGTGGGCATCTCCAGCGCCGTCGGCCCCATCACCGGCGGCATCATCCTCGCCCTGGCCACGGGGACGGACGGCTGGCGGTGGATCTTCTACGTCAACGTCCCCATCGGTGCGGCGGCGCTGCTCCTCGGCCGCCGGCTGCTGCCGAGGTCGGCTCCCGGCAGGCGCGGGCACCTGGATCTGGCCGGGGTGGGCCTGCTGGGCTCCGGCGTCCTCGCGCTGATGCTGCCGCTCGTCGAGGCCGACTCCGGCGGGCTGCGCCGCATGTGGTGGCTGTTCCCCGTCGGAGCGCTGCTCCTGTACGGCTTCGCCCGCTGGGAGGGCCGGGTCTCCGCCCGTGGCCTGGAGCCCCTGGTGGAGCCGCACTTGATACGCGGGGTCCGCGGGTACGCGGCGGGGGCCGCGCTGGCCACCGTCTACTTCGTCGGTTTCAGCGGCATCTGGCTGGTGTTCGCCCTCTACTTCCAGGACGCGCTGGGGTATTCACCGCTGGAGTCCGGACTGGCCGTGACGCCCTTCGCGTTCGGGTCCGCGGCGGCCGCCGTGGTGGCCAGCCGGCTCGTGGAGCGCCTGGGGCGGCTGCTGACGGTCCTGGGCCTGGTCGCGGTGGCGGCGGGCCTGACGGCCACCGCGCTGCTGCTGTGGCTGGTCCCGGCGGACACCGCGATCTGGGCGGTCGTACCGGCGCTCCTGGTGAGCGGGATCGGCAGCGGCTTCGTCATCTCCCCCAACGTGACGATGACCCTGCGCGAGGTCCCCGTGCGCATGGCGGGGGTCGCGGGCGGTGCGCTCCAGACGGGCCAGCGGCTGGGCGGCGCGGTCGGTACGGCCGTCCTGCCGGGGCTGTACTACCTGGTCCGGGGCGCGCACGACGGGGCGTCCACCGCCGTCGCCCTGTCGGTCGGCGCGGGCATCCTCGCGATCCTGGTGGCGCTGGTGCCGGCGGTGACGGACTGGCGGGCCGACCGGCGGCAGGGCCCGCGCGCGCTGCCCTCCCCGGAGCACCCTGCCCACCTGGGCTGAGCCGCGCGGTCGGCGCTACCGGCCGGCGCGGGCCTCCTCGCACCGAATATTCCCCGGATATCCTCGCCGTTCGAGGTACGGAAACTCTCCGTTTCCCTGCCCCGGTGAGAATGCTGAACGTCGCACCCCGATATTTTCCCCGGCGAAACAGGACGCCGTACGGACACCCTGATATCGAGGTGCGATATTTTCGGGAAACCGCGCCCAGAACGGATCAGAGCGGAAGCGTTATCCCGAGTTCCTGCATGGCGCTGGAGGGCGGACCTCCCTCGGAACGCTCCGTCTTGTAGCCCTTGACGCGCGCCGACAGGGTGCGCGGGTCGACGGCCTCGGCGGGCGCGCCCTTGGCGTACAGGCCCTCCGGCTCGCTGTCGCGGTCGTGCGGAAGCAGCCAGAACACCCGGCGCCTGAACGTCCCCGAAGAACGCGACGGCTTCGCCTCGGTGCTCAGGCAGGCGTATCCCACCATGCGTCCGTCACGGTGATACGCCGGCTTTCCCCTCCGCGTGGGCAGCCGGTCGAGACTCTGCCGAACGTAGTCCAGCTGCCCGATGTCTTCCAGCCAGACGAGGTCCGTCTCGTGACTGATCTCGTCTTCGGTGATCAAGGAGCTCATGCGACGGCTTCCCTCTCCTCGCCGGTGAGCAGACCGATACCCGGGTAGTACTTCCGCTGGTTGGACAGGATCATCTCCTTCGGCGACGCCAATCCGACGAGTTCCCGGGCCCGCGCGGCAAAGGCACGAGAAGACATGGGGGGCACTCCCTCATTGTGGCACCAGTCCTTGTACGCCTTGTAGAGGCCCGTCTGCTCGGCGCGGAGGTCGGCGGACAGGACGCAGCACTCCTCGAAGAACCGGCCCGTGTGGTCCTCCGTCTCGGCGTAGGCGTTCGTGGCGATCCTGACCCGCTCCGGGCCCGTGAGGTCCCGGGAGCCCTCCAGATAGCGCCGCGCCCCGTCGATGAGCCAGCCGAGGATGCCGGGCCCCTCCTCCGTGACCAGGATGTCGGCCAGGTTGTCGATCTTCCGGTCGTCGGAGACCACCCGCTCGAACGGGATGAGACGCATACGGCGCCAGAAGGCGAAGCCGCCGGTCCCGACCTCGGGACGGTGGTTGCCGAGCAGCCAGAGCTTGTGGGTGGGCTGGAAACTGAAGAAGTCCTGCCGCATGCGCCGGGCCTTGATCCGGTCACCGCCGGTCAGCAGCTTGACCCGGGCCTCGTCGAACTTGTCCCCGGGTTTCACCTCGGAACACACGATGACCCGGCGGCCGTGGAGTTCGGCCAGATCGGTGGGATGACCCTCATAAGGGCGCGACATCAGGAACCCGGGCGGCGCCGCATCCGCGTAATCCCCGAGCAACCGCATCAGGACGTCCAGAAGGACGGATTTACCGTTCTTTCCGGAACCGAACAGGAACGGGAGGACCTGAGCACCGACATCACCCGTGACGGAATACCCGAGCAGCAGCTGGAGAAAACTGATCATCTCGGTTCCCTCGGCGTCGTCGCCGAAGGTGTCCGTCAGGAAGCGGTTCCACCGGGGGGTGGGCACGTGCTGGGGGCCCACCGTGGTCGAGCGGGAGTGGAAGTCCTTGTTCGGGTCGGGCGCCTTGATGAGCCCGGTCTTCAGATCGACGATCCCGTCGGGCGTGCACAGGGCGTACGGGTCGGCGTCCAGCCGCGATGCGTTCAGGACCATGCCGGGGGCCGACTTGGCCTGGGCCAGCATGGCGTTGATGCCCGCCGTGGACAGCGCGCGCTTGCGGTGCTGCTGGAGGGAGGCCGCGGTGAAGACACCGCGCGGATCCTGGAGCGCGATGTTCTCGGCCAGGTCCCCCGCGGCCCACAGGACCGTGTCGTCCTCGTCGATCTGCCAGCGGGTGGTGTCCCAGCGGTACCAGCCGATCCCCGGGACATGCCGGTAGTCGTTGGCGTACAGCTTCACGAACAGCTTGGCGTTGCCTCGGTCCGACAGGGTGTCAGGAAGCAGGCCCGCGGCCGTGACCCGCGGGTCGCTCACCCGGCCGGAGTCGTTCTGTGCCGGGAGGGGCAGAGCGACCTGGCTGCGGATCTGGGCCGCCACCGCGGCGGGATCGAAGTCGAAGAGTTTCTGGTTGCTCGGCGATGTCACAGGTGTCCCCCGCCGTTGTACAGGGGTCGTTTGGAGCCGGCCGTCAGACCGCTGCGGATGATCTGTTCGGCCCGACGACGTTGTCCCGGCCTGACCGCCTCGGCGGTCTCGGTGAGGATGCGTTCGGCCTCCGTCAGCGTCACGCGCCCGGCCGCCACCAGGCCTCCCAGGGTGTACGCGGCCCGGTTGAGGGCGTCCGAGAAGCCGGCGCCCTCGGCCAGCTCTCCGCATGCCCACACGGGCGCCAGAATAGCCTCCAGGGCCCGCGTGGCCCCTCCCCGGCCCCCGCCCGCCGCGAGGACCGCCTGCTGCGCCCTGGGGGGCACAGGACGCGGCGCGGGGATGTTGGGCGCGGGCAGGTGCCCGGTCCGCTCCAGCTCCTGCGCCAGCCACTTGGGCAGCTCCGCCGGCTCCCGGACGCTCCCGATGGGCGTGTAGGTGCCCTTGTCGGTCACGGTGCCCGGAGCGACGATGTAGCCGCCGTGCGCCCGCACATCGACCTGCCAGGCCAGCGCACGGCCCCTGCTGGACCCGGACGAGCACTGCCAGCGGCGGTAGTCCCCGGCCCGGTACCAGACATGCATCCCGCCCGACGGCGTGCGCACCCGCAGCGTCGTCTCGTCGTCGGCCGGGCTCGCCTGGTCCCGCAACGCCGCGAGCACGGCAAGGGTGTGAAAGCCGTTCGACAGGCCGCTCAGGTCGACCTGTTCACCGATGGCGATGCCCGGCAGTATGCGGCTGCGGTGCGGGGGCTGCGCCGCGTGGGCGTCGATGTCGATGACCACCAGGTTGGCGGGCCCGCAGGCGACCCCGACTCCGAAGTCCGGGTGGGCGCCCCACCACTGGCCGATACGGCGCTGGTCCAGCGTCGCCGCGTGGAAACCGTGGCACCAGCGACCGAGCGGCAGACAGGCGCACTCGGCGGCAGGGTGCGGAGTGGCCCGGCAGGCCGCGCAGTTGGCGGCGGGCGTCTTGCGCCCGGGAGCCAGCGGATGGACGGGCCACCCCCGGCGGGCACACCAGCGCGCCGTCGCCAGGGAGGCGGGAGCGACTGAAGACCCCGGCCATGCCTGGTGTGGGTCGCTGGTGGAAAAGTGCAGCTCAGCGGACATACACACCCCCTACCAGCGACCGAAGCTACCCAGTGACGCACACAGACTAGCGAACGTGAGCGCGAGGAGCATGGAATGTCCACCCCGGAAAGGCGCAGGCAAGTCGGGCTGCTCGTCCCCTCCCTGGCTCCCCGGCGGCTCCCAGCGACTGAGACTGAAGCCCCAGCGACTGAGGAGTTTCAGTCGCTGTCGTTCGGTCGCTGAGAAAAGCGCAGGTCAGGCGGGGTTGGGTTACCCATTTAGCGACTGTAGCGACTGAAGGCTTCTATCTATGACGCGCACACGCGCGCGCATAATCCCCTCATATATAGAAACCTTGGGTCGCTTCAGTCGCTGCGTTTCCCCCGTCACCCCTCTGACCTGCGCTTTTGCGGTGCTTCGGGCCAGCTACCGAAGCGTCCCAGGGTCGCTGAGCTTCAGTCGCTGGGGGTGGGAGGACGTCTGGAAGGGCGTTTTGGGGCAGCGACTGAAGGGTGGGAGGGGACTGGAGGCAGCGACTGAAGACTCGGAGGGGGCCGGGACAGCGACTGAAGCCCCCGCCCGCCCGGCCGGGCTGTGCTTCTTCGGTATCCCCGACGCGTCAGATAGATCCCGAAGTTCAGTCGCTTCGGTCGCTGTTACCGGTCCCCGCCCACGGTCTGGCTGAACCACCACCGACGCCGGCGAAGCAGGCTAGGTTGGAATTCCTGTACAATACCGCGCCCAATGCGGGCTGTGCCAGCGATTGGGGCTGAAGTGACGTTTCAGTCTTGTTCGGTTGTGCAGTAGGGCTTTGCCCGGTCGATGAGAGCAAGCAGGTCCGCGACTGCGGGCCACCTCACCGCTTTCCGCGGGTGGACACCTCGGCGGGGCGGGCGGGGGCGTGCTCCTCGGCAGGTGATCGACGCGATCGGGTTCAAGTACCGCACCGGTACGCCGTGGATGGACCTGCCCGAGCACTTCGGGTCGTGGAAGGGCATGGCGTCCACAACCGGCTGCGGAAGTGGGCCGCGGATGGCACCTGGGAGAAGGTCTTCACCGCTCTGCTGGCCCGAGCCGACACCGAGGGCGATCTTGAGTGGGTCGTCGCGGTCGACTCCACGATCGTGCGGGCTCATCAGCGCGCCGTCGGGGCCCGTCAAAAAGGGCCCTGGCCGACGAACCGGACCATCACATCCTCGGACGCTCCCCCGGCGGCCCGACCACAAAGATCCACGTCGCCGCGGACAGCCGCTGCCGCCCGCTCGCATGGCCCGGTTACGGGTGCCCCGGCCGGTCGGCCGGCCCAGGACCACACCGGAGATGGTCCTGGCCGACATGCGCAAGAAGCGGTGCCGATCCGGCGGCCGACCACCGGCCTTCGACCGCGAGGCGTACAGACGGCGCAACACCGTCGAGCGGTGCATCAACAAGCTCAAGCAGTGGCGCGGCCTGGCCACTCGATACTTCATCTGGCCGGACAGACGACCCGAAGGTGCGGCTACCCTGCCCACATGTCTGCCCAGGCGGGGTCCTCGGCGAAGCATGCCTGGAACTCCACCTTCCAGTACTGGGGCTGCCCGTACGGATCCTGCCGATCGCCGTGCTCGTTGACCGCCAGCAGTCGTCCAAGAGACAGCGCGGGCCGGTTCCCGGTCCAGCCCCAGACGCCCCACTCAACGATGAAGCACACGCCGCCTCCATGGTGCTGGCACCGGCGGCGACGCCATGCCGGCCCAGGTTCTGCTCGAACGCTTCGGCACTGGACCGCCAGGAGTTGGGCATGCCGCCAGGCTAGCTTCACCGATCATCCCCTCCTGGCTCAGGACGGAGGTCCCCGCTTCGTGATCCACAGGAAACGCCCCAGCCCTGCCGCGACTTCTCCTCTCCGAGTTCGCCCGCCCGCATCGGCGCGGGGTGAAGGCGCGGGCCTGTAAGCGGCGTTGGAGTTGCTCGTCCCCACCCCAGACGGCCGTGACGAGACGCCCATGGCGGTTTTGTGCAGTTGGAAGCAGGGCTCGCTGTCCGCGCAGGTGGCCGGCCGCCTGCGAAGCGGGCCCTGGGAAGGTCGGGGCCGGGGCGGCGGTGGACGTATGACGAGATGCTTGCCGCGTTGCCCGAGATGGACGGTGCGGCAGAAGGCGGTCCGCGCTACGAGCCCTCGAAGGTCACCGGTGTCCTGCTGGCCCCGGGGCCGGTGCACCTCACCTACGAGACCACGCTGGATGGAAACCGGGCACGGCGCAGTTCGCTCTGGCGCAAGCAGGGTGCGGAGGCAACCTGGCAGAATTAGCGGAGCGTCTGGCGTCCGACCCGATGGGCTGTGGCAGATCTTTCAGCAGGTTCTCCCCCACCTCCAGTCCGTCCACAGGGCGGGGGCCGACGGCGAGTTGCCCGGAGGGCTCCAGGGGCACGTACGTCTGGTGGCGTTCCCACCAGGTGAGGGTCAAAGAAAGTGTGAGATCTGCGTGCTGGCCCCTGCCTGACGTCTGTCCCCTGGTGCCGCCACTCCCCCACTGCGGTGGTCACGATGATTACGCCGTAATAGCCAGCCCCCTGCCCTCTTCAGACCCTCACCCCGGCCCGCTGATCGGGCCCGCCGGATGCAGCTACTGTCACAGCCATTCCCGCTTCTGCTGGGGCTTTCGGCTCTGTCTGCTGACTACGGCAGCGGGAGGTTTCGAGGCGTTGCTGACCGAGCGCCTGGGTGCCATCTGGTGCGGCCGGACCGCAAGGGCAGGCCGCTCTGGCACGGCCGCCTCACCCGAGGCCGTCAGTGATCGAGGCCGTCTTCGACGCTCTCAAAGGCCAGCTGAGCCTGGAACAGCTATTACGGCGTAATAGCCAGGGCAGGGACGCTGCCTCAGCAGCCCGGGGCTTACGCCTTTTCCGGGATGCTTCCCGACGACGATGCCCGCCGTGGCCTGGAAGCCAAGTGGCACGACGGCGTCGAGGCTCTTGGTGACGGTTCCCTGTGGTGACGTCGAAGCGTCGCTCAACGAGCTGTACGAGACATCAGGTAGCCGACACCATGTCGGCACCATCCCGGCGACATCAGCGCCAGTCCCCACGCAGCCTCCCCCGGCTATTACGCCGTAATAGCCGACGGCCCGCGCTGTGTGACCGAGGCTCGTAGACTCATGGTGTGGCATTCATGAGCACCCCGCACTGCTGCTTCCTGTGATGGGGAGACGTTGAGGGCGACGCCGGGCGGCGTCGCCCTCCTTGGTGTGCCTGCTGGGTGAGTCACCACCCTTCCGGGGTTGTCCGCCCCCGCAGGCACGGTCTCTTCCCCTCACCGTTGCCAGGAGTGTCTCGTGCCCGTATTGCTTCCCCCTGCCCTCGAACTCTCTCTCGACCTGCTGCGCTGCCCCACGTGCCGTTGCCGCACAGCCCGTCTGTCCCCCAGCCGTGGCGCACTGCGTTGCCCGGCGGGGCATACGTTCGATGTCGCCCGGCACGGCTATGCCGGCCTGCTGACAGGCATCCGTGCCACCAGCGGCGACGACTCGTCCATGGTCCAGGCCCGGGAGCGATTTCTGTCGACCGGCATCTACGCGCCCATCCGCACAGCCGTGGCCCGCCTGGTGGTCGACTCCGCGCCCGCACACGCCAGCATCGTGGACGTCGGCTGTGGCACGGGCTACTACCTGGCCGGCGTACTCGACCAGTTGCCCGGTGCCCGTGGTCTGGGTCTGGACACGTCGGTGCGCGCACTGCGCTCAGCGGCGCGCGTCCATGAACGTATCGCCGCGGTGGCCTGGGACGTCTTCCGTCCCTTTCCGTTGGCCGACGGAGTGGCCGATGTGGTGGTGGACGTGTTCGCCCCGCGCAACCCGGCCGAGTTCCGTCGAGTGCTGCGCCCGACGGGTCGGCTGGTCGTGGTCCGTCCTACCGGGCGGCATCTTGCCGAGCTGCGCAGCCGGGTCTCTGCGATGGTCACGGTCGACCCAGCGAAGGAAGAACGCCTACACCGAGCGCTGGATCCCTTCTTCGAGGCCGTCGTTACCGAACGCGTCGAGTACACCGAGCCCTTGACCCGGCAGGAGGTGCTGGATCTGGTGGCGATGACACCTAGCGCACGGCATGTGAGTCGTGCCGACGTGAGCGATGACGGCCTTCTGCCCGATCAGGTCACCGTCTCCGTGCTGGCCACCGTCTACCGGCCTCGGTGACGGCTATTACGGCGTAATAGCCCAGGGGTCGCGTGGCCACCTCTGCTGGGGTTCGGTGACAGTGGTTCGGACCTCTGGTCCGGACCACTGGCTATTACGGCGTAATAGGGAGCCGTTCGGGGCCGGGTCCGGGCGGGAAATCCGTGATGCGCGGCGGCGGGCGTTCTTCGGGATGTGTGTCCCGTTACAGTAGACGGGAATAAACGAGAAGAGACGAGGGGCCTTGTGGAGATCATCCTGACCATCAGGGAGCCCAACGATGAGTTCCAGCGGGATCTGTTGGCGTTGCTGGCCAAGCACGCGGACCGGGTTCGGTTGGACACCGACTGGAACGTCGAGCGTGCGGCGCGGTTCTACGAGGAGTTGCCTGCGCGGGCTCGGCGGATCGTTCAGGGTGCCGTGGCGGGGGAAGGGTTCGTGTCTGCCGAGGAGTTGCGGCTTACTCCTGGTGCGAGTCTGCGCGGGCATGCCGGAGCGTTGAGGCAGACCCTGGAGCGGGGGGCCCGGTTGGGCTGGTGGCCGGATGGACTGCGTGCTCCTGTCGCTCCGGTGGGGCCGGGCTTCGGGAAGGTGCAGGGTTATCGGATGCCGGCTGAGCTGCTGGAGGTGTTCGCCACGGCGCTGTCCGCTGATGGGCAGGTTTCGGGACCGGGGGACCGGTCCGCTGCCGTGGACTAGACAGATGGTGGTGTGCCTCGGCTTGTCAGGCCGTTCGTCCAGCGTTCCTCCACGTCGGCGAATCTCCAGACGAGCAGGGCGACGGCCCAGGTGGCGAAGAAGAGTCCGACGATGACGAAGCCGATCGCGTTGAGGTCCACACCGGCTATCCAGTCCCAGAAGCCGCCGTGCAGGGCGAGTTTGTCGGCGAGCAGGCCGAGGAGTTCCACCGTGCCGATGAGGAGGGCGACAGTGACGGACAGGCCGGTGACGGTGAGGTTGTAGTAGACCTTGCGGACCGGCTTGGAGAAGGCCCAGCCGTAGGCGAAGTTCATGAACGTGCCGTCGATGGTGTCCAGCAGGGACATGCCGGCCGCGAACAGCACGGGCAGGCAGAGGATGGCGTACCAGGGCAGGCCGGAGGCGGCGCTGGAGCCGGCGAGGACCAGCAGGGCGATCTCCGTCGCCGTGTCGAAGCCGAGCCCGAAGAGCAGGCCCAGCGGGTACATCTGGCCGGGGCGGGTGATCGACTTCATCAAGGTGGCGAGCACGCGGTTGAGGAAGCCCCGTTTGTTCAGGTGCTCCTCCAGTTCCGTCTCGTCGTAACGGCCGGAGCGCATGCCCCGGCACACCTTCCAGATGCCTACGAGGGCAAGGAGGTTGATGGCGGCGATGACGTACAGGAACGCTCCGGAGACCAGGGTGCCGATCCAGGTCGTCAGGTTGTGCAGGGCGGAGTCGTCGTTCTGGAGGGGGCCGGCGAGACCCTTGATCCCGAAGGCCAGGAGGAGGGACAGGGCGAAGACGACACTGGAGTGGCCCAGGGAGAACCAGAAGCCGACCGTCAGCGGCCGCTTCTCGGAGTTCATCAGCTTCCGCGTCGTGTTGTCGATGGCCGCGATGTGGTCGGCGTCGAAGGCGTGCCGCATCCCGAGGACGTAGGCGGTGACACCTATGCCCACGCCGAAGCTCTTCTGGCCCACGGTGAAGTGGTGGGGAGCCACGACCGTGACGAGGATGCCCCAGCCGATGATGTGCAAGGCGGTGACGACGGCGAAGACGGCTCCCAGGCGTGACCACTCCGCCTTGGTCAGCGAGCCACGGACGGTGGACAGGCGGGTGGGGGAGGGGAGTGGTCTCAGCGTGGGAGCGGACATCGTGGTTCCTCTTTCCGTGGGTGCGGGTCGGGCGGGCGCGGTCATGAGAAGAGCCGTGCGGACCTGCGCCAGGTCCGCACGGCTCGGTGCGTCAGACCGTTCAGGCCGCCGGCGGCACGTACGGGAACGTCTGTGACGGCTTCGCGGTGATCGACTCCTTGCCGATGCCCAGGGTCACCGGGGTGTTGCTGGCGAAGGAGAACATCACGTCCGGCGCGTTGTCCGTGAGGGTGCGGCCGTTCCACTGCGCGAACCCGTACGAGGCGGGGGTGCCGACCACGTACGGCAGGACGTTGGGGAGGATCCGGTCCACGACCGTCCTGGCGTAGGCCTCGGGGTCCTCGGCCGTGCCGTAGGCGCGGACCACACCGGCGACCGACTTGGTGAGGGCCTTGCCGTACAGCGCGACGTCCTCGCTCGGCACGTTCTCGTTGAGCCGGTCGCCGAGGGTCTCGTCGTACTGGGTGAAGAGCGGGTGGATCATCGGCAGGCCGGCCCGGTTGATCGGACGCCAGCCGCCGGCGTCCGTGGCCAGGAAGGCGACGGCCCATACGTCGATCGTGCGGTCCGCACCGGCGATGGGCAGCAGCTCCTCGTCGGCGACCTCCAGGACGATCGAGTACACGGTGTGTCCGGCGAACAGGTTCGCCGCCCGCTCCGGGTCCCAGGAGGACAGGTCGACCTTGGTCCCGTCCTGGAAGGCGTGGCCGACGGCGTGCAGCACGTCCGGCTCGATCCAGAAGGGGTCGCCCGCCTTGCCGACCCAGGCGCGGCTGCCGCCGGGCAGCTCCAGGGGCTCGCCGGTGCGGCCCCGGCCGATGACGGTACCCTCGGCGAAGTCGTCCCGCGCATCGGGCCCGGCCAGCCGGCGCACCTCGTAGGTCTGGACGCCGTTCGCGTCGGCCTCGGCGAAGGTGAAGCGGTAGGTGACGTCCTCGACGGCGTCACCGTTCGAGTCAATCTTGAACTCGTACTTGCCCTCGGGGTGCAGGCCACGGGGGATGTCCTCGCCGGCCAGCGAGTGACTGTGGTCCGTGACGAACACAGTGCCCTGCTCACCTCGGAACACATACAGGTCCGTGATGTCCAGACGAGGGTCCTGGCGGGCGATGGGGGAGTCGAGGTGGTGGGACATGTCGTTCTCGCTTTCATGTCGAAGCCGTGCGTCGAAGCGCTGTGTCGAAGCCGTGCTCAACAGTCTGGTGAGAGCGCGCACCGCAATCTGTCGAGAACGCTCCAGAGCGGGCTGAGCATCGCCCACACGACGGCTGTGGGGTTTACCCGACAGCCCCCGGCTGGTCGACTTCACTGAGGTAGAGACGGGCCAGCTGCACACGCGACCGGATGCCCAGCTTCTCGAACGCGTGGCGCACATGGGTGTTCACCGTGTGCGGTGACAGGAACAGTCGTTCGGCCGCCTGCCGGTTGGTCGCCCCGTGCGCGATCAGGCGTACGACGCCCAGCTCCGACGGGGTCAGCCCGCGCCACCCGGCGTCCGGTGCTCCGGCGGCCGGGGCTGCCGCGGCGGGCTTGACGCTCGGCCTGGCGCCCGTCTTGATCCCGAGCTTGCGCAGTCGGCTCCGGACGCGCCGGACATCCCGGTGGGCGCCGCACGCCTCGTACCCCTCCAGCGCCCGCTCGAAGCAGGCGCGTGCTTCGGGCGATATCATCGCCGTCGGCAGCCCGCCGGCGTCCTCCCACGCCTGGGCCCTGAGCAGCGGTCGAGCGGTCCCGTACCGCTCCGCCGCCTCCACGAGCCTGTCCGCGTCGCCGTCCAGGAGTCCGCGCGCATGCGCGGCCACGGTCCCGAAGAGCGGGAAACGGGGATTGCGCCGCGCCCGGCGCTCGGCGAACTCGACGGCGGTGACGGCGACTTCACGCAGACCCGCGCCGAGCGCGGCACGGACCAGCAGGATCGTCTCCCCGGGATCGACGGGGGTCGCGTGGACGTAGCCTCGGCTCAAGTATGGGAGTGCCACTGAGAGTTGACGTGGCGTCAGGTCCGCACATCCGTCGCGGTATGTCATGGCGATCACGGTGATCCACGCGCCGATCCTGCGGCGCTGCGGGTCGTCGCTCGTGAGGCAGGCGTCGGCCTGGGCCGCGCAGGCCTCCATCGTCGCGTCGTTCCCGGTGTGGAAGGCCACGCGCGCCTTGGTGCACAGGGCTGTCAACTCCCCTGTGAAGGACATCCCGGTGGCCGTGGTCGCGGCCTCGGCCGACGCCAGTTCCCGTGTCGCGGCCGTCAACTGACCGGCCTCCAGCAGGAGTCGGGCCCGCGCGGTCCGCCACAGGGGCAGAAGTGCCTGGCGGCCACGCTGTTCCGCCTCGTGCGCCGCTTCTTCCACGAGGTCCCGCGCGTTCCGGTCGTCCCCGGACAGGCTCAGCAGCGCGGCACGCCAGCTCGTGGCGAGGGCCACTTCGGGCAGAGCGGCGGCGCGGGCCGGGTCGAGGTGCGCGATGCCCGCCGCGGCGGCCTCGCTGTGCTTCAGCGCGTCGGCCCAGTTCTGCCGATGGCAGGCGCTCATCGACTGCAGGGTCCGGTGCGTCAGTTCACTGACCGGGTGCACACCGCGCGTCCGCATCAGCGACTCGGCCATGGCACCGCCGGCCACCTCGACCTCACCCGCCAGCAGGCGGTTCAGCAGGGTCGTCGACAGCAGCTGGTCCTTCACGGCGACCGGGACATCGCGCCGGCGATGGACGTGGCGGATATGAGCGTCCGGCTGCTGGATGCGGAACTGGCTGCCCATGCGGGCCAGTTCGAGGCAGGCCTGGGCGTGGGTGAGGGGATCGGGCGGGCCCTGGACGACTCGGCGGGCCAGGTCGCGGGCCTCGGCGACGTCACCGGCCTGCCACAGCAGGGGGATGAGTTCCGCCGACAGCCGCTGTCGCTCGGGGCACACCTCTTCGGTGAGTTCCATGGCGCGCTGGAGATACCGGGCGGCGGTGCCCGGCGCCACGGGGGCCAGCTCCTGTGCGGCGATCCGCAGGACGCGCCCCGCTCGGGCGTCGCCGGGCTCGGCGAGGTCGATGAGTTCGGCGGCCAGCGACACCGCCGGCACACCCGCATTCATGCGCACCTCCACCGAGCGCCTGCGGACGGACCGGCGCAGGGGCCGGGGGAGGGTGGCCGCGACCGCCTCGCGCACCGCCTCGTGCGGGAAGGACAGCCGGTCGTGACCGGCGTGCAGCAGCTGGGCGGCCAGGACTTCCCGCAGGGGCCGGAGCAGCGTCGGCTCGGGGCGGCCGAGTACCTGGGACAGGTGCTGGACGGTGAGGGTACCGCCCAGCACCGAGGCGATCAGCACCAGTTCCCGCCCGTCCTCGGAGAGTTGGTCGAGACGGCGGGTGACCAGCGCAGCGAGGACCGTCGGCGCGTCGGCCCGGCCGTGCGCGCCGGCGGGGGAGCCGTCCTGGAGGTGCGCGCACAACTGCCGTACCAGGCCCGGGAGTCCGTCGAGGTAGCGCAGGTAAGGTACCGCTGCCGTGGCGCGCGGGCCCAGGAGGTCCTGGGTCATCTGCCGTACGGCGTCCGGGGCGAGCGGCGGCAGTTCGAGATGGGCGGCCTGTCCGGTGAGCAGATCCCGGCGCAGCGTCCGTACGGCCGGCGCGTCCGGGTGGGCGCGGGAGGCGAGCACCCACAGCAGGGGGAGGCCGGCGAGCCGCGCCGTGAGCGTGCGCACCGCCAGCAGGGTCAGGTCGTCGCAGTCGTGGACGTCGTCGAGGAGGAGGACGACCGGCCGCTCCTGGGAGAGGGCGCGCAGCCGGTTCCCGACCTCCCGCAGCAGCCAGTAGGACGCCCCCTCCTCGGGTGAGCCGGCGCGCGGCCCGTGGGCGAAGTCGTCGGCCTCGGCGGCGAGGGCGTCCAGCAGCGGTGCCAGGGGAGTCAGCTGCCCGCGGGCCAGTCCGGCGCCCGTGAGCACCTGGGCCCCGGCCAGGGCCGCCTCGGTTCCGGCACTGGTCAGCATGCGGGACTTGCCCGCACCGGCCGGCCCCTCGATCCACAGGACCCCGCCGCCGTTGCGGTGGACGTGCCGGCGTACCCACTGGGTGAGCCGTTCCTGTTCCGCTCGGCGTCCGCGCACGGGGAGCGCGGACACCCCGGCGGCGGCACCGGCCGCCGTCCATGGGTTGTCAATCGCCTGGGTCAAGGCAACCTCCAGGGGTCCGTGTTCACTGCGACGGACGGGGCGCGACACCGCGAGGCGCCAGTGCCGGGGGAGTCGGCGACCGAGGGCGGGACGGGTGCGGACACCGCGTCGCCGGCCGATCGGGCGTACGGCCGTGACCCCCGTGCCCGGGGGCGCGGCCTTCCCCGTGTCTTCCGACATACTGGTCAGGGTTGTGCCCGCCTGGCTGTCGAGACCGCCTCAGAAGTGCTCCGGGTGCTCCCCAGGGGAGATGTCGGGAGAACCCCACGGAATCCCACGGGACCGCTCCCCACCGGTCGCCCCCTCTGCTCCGCACCGGCTCCGCTTTGGCATTTCTCGGCTTTTCGCGCCCTCACGGGGCAGGCGCGGCACGCATGCGTTCCCGCTGGTCCCGCCGCCTGACTGTGGGGCCCTCCCCATGCCGGACCCCCGGGATGTCCCGTGGGTGGTGTCGAGGCCGCACTACAGCCGGGCTGGCGGACCGGTCGTGAGACTGGAGGCCCGCCGACCACCGGCCGGACTCACCACCATGACGAACGGGTGCGCTGGGCGCGCCCGGCACCGGGAAACGGGGAAGTGAAACAGATGGCACAGCTGGAAGCCGTACGGTTCGAGGGCCGGTCTGTTCCGCACCGGGCGATGGTGGGCGCGGCCCGTGGGATCCGCGTACGCAGCCGTGTCACCAGGCTGGCCGGGGCCTTGGTCTCCGTGAGCGTCGGCAGCACGCTGCTGCTGACGCCGGGGCTGACCCGGACGGCGACGGGAGTCGTCTTCGGAGTGCAGTTCGCCGTCCAGGGCGTGCTCCAGCTGTTCGCCGTGCGCGAGGCGAGAGTGCCACGGCCCGTCCGCTGGCTGCTGGCCGGCGGTGGACTCGTCGTCCTCTTCCTCGCGGTCTCCTTCTTCCGGGGCCATGCCGACTCGGTGTTCCTGCTGGGACTGTGGACGGGCTTCGGTCTGCTGTTGCGCGGCTTCACGATGGCGGTCTCGATGATGCCGTCTTCGGTCGTTCACGTCGTCGCCTATGACGACCTGCTGAACGCGGTGATCGTCTCGGTCGGCCTCTTCATGACCGCTTTCCCCTTTTCGTCCCTGGGGCAACTGGCCTCCCTCGCCGGTGTCGCCCTGGTACTCACCGGGCTGGTGGAGGCCGTCGGCGCGTCCCGCCGACGGAGCCGGACGCTGCGCCCGCTGTACTGAACAAACGGCTCGCCGTACGACGGGGCTTTCCCCGGTCCACGCGGCTTTCGCTGTCCCACGCGGTTTTCCCGGGACCGTTTCGCCGCTCCGCGGAGCAATTCCCCGCGCGGCGCGGTGGGCGATCCGGTTCGTCCACAGGAGGTTTCACATGAGGAAGTGCCACCACACGATCCCGGTCACCCATTGGATCGCCCGGCGTCTGCCGGTGCCGATCGCGTGCGAGTTCTCGTTCGACTCCGCCGATCCGCTGGCCGTCGCCCTTCTCTTCGACAGCGAAGGTGAGTATCCGGTGCGGTGGGTGTTCGCCCGCGAGTTGCTGAGCGAGGGACTCGCCGCCCGATCCGGCCAGGGAGATGTCGCGGTATGGCCGGAGTACGACGAGGACGGCGACCGTTCCCTGTGGATCCAGGTGGGAAACGCCCGTCACACGGCGCTTTTCGAGATGCCGGCCCAGCCGGTCGCCCAGTGGCTGGCGCACTGCTATGCGATGGTTCCCCGGGGTGAGGAGCTGGCGCATGTGGACTGGGACCAGCTGACTCAGCTGATCCAATGACGTGGTCCAAGCTTCATCAGTTGATGGCAGAAGTAAGTCATTACTCGATCGGGTGTGCCGATCGATTAGTGAGTTGACTTCTTCTGCCAGGCACTCGGTTCAGTTTTCCGAGTGGAGGTGACACCGGACGAACCCAGGTGGTGAGACCGGGCCAGCCAGGACAATGGGACGAGGCGTAGTATCTGTGGCAGCGCCTGAGACACGCCCCCTCAGTAACCGCATGACACACATCGACAAAGAGCCTTGTCCAAGAGCCGAACCAAGGGAGGGTCCGCGGCATGCCTGAAGCCAAGTTGACCACCACTGAGCTGCTGACGCATTACAGTTCCCAGCTGACACAGGACCTCGAACGGAATGTGCAGGAACAGGACCAGGTCCGCAGCGAGATCGAGTCACTTCAGGCTCGCCTGCTGACCCTGCAGCACGACCACACCGTGCTCGCGACCATGCAGCAAGCCCTGGAGAGCGGCATTCCGCTCCAGCAGGTCCCGGTGTCCGCCTCCGTCCAGGGGTACGACCTGCCCACCGCCTCGGCGGCGGGCGGCACCCGGCGGAAGCAGAAGACGCCGACCCTGGTCGCCCTGATCCGGGCCTACCTGGCCGAGCAGTCGGAGCCGTGCTCGGCGGCGGAGATCGCCACCGCGCTGAGCGAGGCCCACCCGGACCGTGTCATCAAGACGACCGTGGTGCGTACGACCCTCGAAGGGCTGGTCGCCCGGAGCAGTGCGCAGCGCCTCAAGCAGGGGCATTCCGTGTTCTACACGAGCCTCGAACGGGACGGGGAGAAGAACCCGCAGGGAAGCGGGGCGGACGGAGGCGTCGCGGCCCGGTCCGCCGCCGACTGAGCCGTCCGCTCCACGGGCCGTGGGGACCACGCCTCCCGACCCCGGGCCGGACGTGGTCCCCGCCGCCGGGGCGGGGACACGGATTGTCATGTAACCGTCATATGTCGCCGTGGCGCCCCGGAGTTCGGGCCGCGCGGGGGCGGAAGGAGGAGGAAGAGGATGCGAACCAGACTGCTGCCGCTGCTGAGCGACTGGGAATGGCAGGAGCGAGCCGCCTGCCGCGGGATGAACAGCGCCGTCTTCTTCTCCCCTCCGGGGGAGAAGGGCCGCCTGCGCCGCCAGCGGGAGGAACGGGCCCGCCGGATCTGCGGCCGGTGCGAGGTCATCGAGGCGTGCGCCGCCATGGCCCTCGACTACGAGGAGCGGTACGGCGTGTGGGGCGGGATGTCCGCGGGTGAACGCCAGGACATCCTCGGCTCGGACCGCCAGGACGCCGACCAGGGCGCCCGCTGAGACAAGCCCCTGTGAGCAAGCCGGCTGAGACCCGTCCATGTGAGCAACTGGTAAGAACTGCCCGGGACTTCCTCAAGCGAAACTCACCCCGCGCCGCCGAACGCCCTGGAAGGGCTCCTGAAGGTGTACCCGTTGCGTACACCCACCCGGAATTCGTTCGAGGGCGCAACGACATCGCCTAGGGTCGTTCGCGGAAGCAGGCCCGTCGCCCCTGCGCGGCCGTGCGCCTTCGAGTGTCCCTCCAGCGCCGTGCGCTCCCGGCTTCCGGACCCCCCTCCGGCGACTCGTGGTGGATCAATGCTCAACAACGGATGGAAGGCCGTGCCCGGACGTGCGGAGACGCTCCCGGGCACGGCACCGGGCACGCCCCCGTACCTGGCACCGGGCACGGCACCGGCCCCGACCGGTCACGCCGCGCTGCGTGCCGCGGTCGAGGGCCCGGTCCTGCTGCCCGACGACATCGGCTACGGCGCCGAGTGCCGTACCTTCAACCTCTCCCGCGTGCTGACGCCCGCCGTCGTCGTCGGTGCCGCCTCCACCGACGACGTGGCCGCCGCCGTACGCCACGCGGGCCGTCTCGGCATGCCGGTCGCGGTGCGCAACCAGGGCCACCAGGTCGTACTGCCCACCGCGGAGGACGCCCTGCTCATCACCACCAACCGCCTCCAGGAGATATCCGTCGACCCCGGGCGGCGCACCGTCCGCGTGGGCGCCGGGGTCACCTGGGCCCAGGTGCTCGCCGAGACGGACAAGGTCCGGCTGGCGCCGGTCGTGGGCTCCGCTCCGAACGTCGGCGTCGTCGGCTACACCCTGGGCGGCGGACTGAGCCCCCTGCTCGGCCGCAGACTGGGCTACGCCGCCGACCATGTGCGCTGGATGGAGGTCGTCACCGCCGACGGAACCGTCCGCGAAGTGACCCCCGAGCGCGCCCCGGACCTCTTCTGGGCGCTGCTGGGCGGCAAGGGCAACTTCGGCGTCGTCACCCGTATGGAGTTCGACGTCTTCGACATCCCCCGCTTCTACGGCGGCGGCCTGTGGTTCCGCGGCGAGGAGATGCGCCCGGTGCTGGAGGCATGGCGGGCGCTGGTACCGGCCCTCGGCGAGGACACCACCACCTCCTTCTCCGTCCAGCGGCTCCCGGACGTCGCCGCGCTGCCGCGCCCGCTGCGCGGAGCCTTCGTCCTGCACGTCCGGCTGGGACACCTGGGGGACGGCGCGCAGGGCGCCCGGATCGCCGAGCCGCTGCGCGCCGCCGCCACCCCCCTCCTCGACACCCTCGCCGAGCGCCCCTTCGGCGAGATAGGCGAGATCCACCTGGACCCCGTGCACGCCATGCCGCTCGTGGAAACGGGCTTCGCGCTACGGGAGTTCTCCGCCGCCACCCTGGACCGGCTCATGGAACTCACCGGACCGGGCTCGGGCTGCCCGATGAAGAACGTCGAGGTGCGCGCGCTGGGCGGTGCGCTGGACCGGGAACCGGCCCGGCCCAACGCCGTGGCCTCCCGGGGGATCCCCTACACGACGTTCGCGGTGGGCAGCGGCTCTCCCGCACAGCTGCGGGCCATGACGGAGTTCACCCGCGCGTACGCCCGTGGCCTCGCCCCGTGGCGGGCCCCGCACCACGTGCTCAACTTCCTGTCGCCGGACGAGGCCCTGAGCGAGGCCGAGGTCCGCGACTTCTACGGCGCCGAGCGCTATGCCCGGCTCGCCACCCTCAAACGTGTCTACGACCCGGCCAACATGTTCCGCTTCAACCACAACATCAGGCCGGCGGCGTAGCCGACCCCCGCCCCGGTCCGGTGCCGGGCCGGGGTACACCCAGATGCAACACATCGGCCTCGCAGCGCGGGGCCGCGAAAGGAATCCAGTGGCCGAGCTGTTCTACGACGCCGACGCCGACCTGTCCATCATCCAGGGCCGCAAGGTCGCGGTCATCGGCTACGGCAGCCAGGGCCACGCCCACGCCCTGTCGCTGCGTGACTCCGGTGTGGACGTGCGTGTCGGTCTGCACGAGGGGTCGAAGTCCAAGGCCAGGGCCGAGGAGCAGGGCCTGCGTGTGGTGACTCCGGCCGAGGCCGCCGCCGAGGCCGACGTCATCATGATCCTGGTCCCGGACCCGATCCAGGCCCAGGTGTACGAGGAGTCCATCGCGCCGAACCTGAAGGACGGCGACGCGCTGTTCTTCGGTCACGGCTTCAACATCCGCTTCGGCTTCATCAAGCCCCCGGCGGGCGTGGACGTCTGCATGGTCGCCCCGAAGGGCCCGGGCCACTTGGTGCGCCGTCAGTACGAGGAGGGCCGCGGCGTGCCGTGCATCGTGGCCGTGGAGCAGGACGCCTCCGCAGGCGCCTTCGCGCTGGCCCTGTCGTACGCCAAGGGCATCGGCGGCACCCGTGCCGGCGTCATCAAGACCACCTTCACCGAGGAGACCGAGACCGACCTCTTCGGCGAGCAGGCCGTGCTGTGCGGTGGTACCGCCGCGCTGGTGAAGGCGGGCTTCGAGACGCTGACCGAGGCCGGTTACCAGCCGGAGATCGCGTACTTCGAGTGCCTGCACGAGCTGAAGCTGATCGTGGACCTCATGTACGAGGGCGGCCTGGAGAAGATGCGCTGGTCCATCTCCGAGACCGCCGAGTGGGGCGACTACGTCACCGGTCCGCGCATCATCACCGACGCCACCAAGGCCGAGATGAAGAAGGTCCTCGCGGAGATCCAGGACGGCTCCTTCGCCCGGAACTGGATGGACGAGTACCACGGCGGCCTGAAGAAGTACAACGAGTACAAGAAGCAGGACTCCGAGCACCTGCTGGAGACCACCGGCAAGCAGCTGCGCAAGCTGATGAGCTGGGTGCGGGACGGCGATGTCTGACCCTACCGCTGTCACGGCGCGCGGCGCGGACTTCGCCGCTCTCCTTCTCGGCAGTCATCTGCGGCTCGTGGGCACGCCGCTGTGCCCACAGCGGTGGCGGGACGCGGCGGAGGCAGCCGACTGGCTGTACGGCCAGGCGCCCTTCGGGCTGCTCGCGCACGACACCTCGGCGGATCCCCGCTTCGTCTACGCCAACCGCACCGCACAGCGCTGCTTCGGCTACACCGAGGCGGAGTTCACCGGTCTGCCGTCCCGGCTGTCCGCGGCGCCCGACGCCCAGGAGGACCGGGACGCGTTCGTCGCCACGGTGAACCGGCAGGGCTTCGCGGACGGCTACCGGGGCCGCAGGGTCCGCAAGGACGGCAGCCTCTTCTGGATCGAGGACGTCCGCATGTGGGACCTGGTGGACACGGGCGGGCGCAAGCACGGCCAGGCGGCGGTCTTCCGGTCCTGGTCCGACGCCGGCGGCCAGAGCTGACCACCCCGAGGCCAGGGATGCGACGGAGGACGAGATGACTGACGGATCCGGCACCGGGGTGCCGTCCGGGGAGGCCGTCGGCGAGGTCGGTGAGGCCGTCGGCGACGTCGGTGAGGCCGGCGGGCACACCGAGGCCGTCGAGGTGTTCTTCGACGACCTGGACGCCTTCGGGATGCTCTACCACGGGCGGTTCGCCGCCCTGCTGGAGCGGGCCATCACCCGGTACTTCGCCGGGCTGGGCATGTCGCTGGGCCACCCGGACCTGAATGTGGTGGTCCGGGAGCTGCTGGTGGTCTTCGAGCGGCCGGTCACCCGGATCGGACCGGTGGACGTGACGTTCCGGCTGGCCCGACTGGGCCGTACCAGCGCGCAGTTCGCCTTCCGCATCCACTCCGGTGGGCACACGCACGCGCACGGACGGCGGGTGATCGTCAAGATCGACCCGAGGACGGCGGCACCGGAGCCGTGGACGCAGAAGACGCGGGAGGTCCTGGAGCGCGAGCTGTCGAGCCCGCGCTGACCCGGATGTGCGCCGACCGGCCCGGACATCCGCCGACCCCGGCCCCGCCCGCGCCTTCGGGCGGGGCCGGCCTGTGCCCGCAGGAGGACGGGGCGTGTGCCGGACGGGGTCATGCCCGTACGGCGACGCGGGCGCGGGCCGGGCGCGGCGGGGCCAGGCGGTGTGTGGCGTAGATGAGGAAGGACAGGCTGAGGGCCGCCAGGATCACGTAGGCGGTGTCGCTGTTGAAGCTGTCCCACGCCGTGTGCAGGCCCACCGCGACGGCGTACACCAGGACGAACCTGGCGACCGCCGCCTTGCGGTTGCGTCGTGCCGCCGCCACCGACCACAGCGCGGCGGCCGTGAGCCCGGTCCACGCCATGTGGGCGGCGGGGCTCAGCAGGCCCCGCAGCACCAGCAGATCGTCCACGGCGTGCAGGTCGCCACCGGAGTCGATGAGTTCGACGAAGGCGTAGCCCATGGTCTCGAACACGGCGAAGCCGGCGCCGGAGGCGACTCCGACGAGCAGTCCGTCACCGGGGTGCCGGTCGCGGATGACCAGCAGCAGGAGGAGCGGGACGATGAGCTTCGCGGCCTCCTCGATCAGGCCCACGGCCGCCATCGGCAGGAAGTCCATCAGCAGCAGGGTCCGGTACTCCAGGAAACCGGCCGTGGTCACCCCGATCGCGCCGCCGGCCAGCGCGGTGGCCCCTACGACGCCGGTGCCGACCCCGAAGTCGAGCCGCCGGCCCGCCACGAAGGTGACGAAGGCCGCGGGGACCAGGGCCGCCCCGAAGAAGATCAGGGCGGGGACCAGGTTGGGGTTCTGGGTGGAGACCAGCGCCGAGTGGATGAGCCAGAACAGCAGCAGGCCGACCAGCAGGACGGCGAGCCAGCCCCAGCGACGGCCGAAGCTGAGCAGCCGGCTCCGCTCGGTGCGAGCCGGTTGTTGTGCGAGGGACACGGACACGGATTCCTCCCCTGACGGATGGCGATGCATCCGAGGGTGCCTGCGCGGAGGGCGGCGGACATCACACGTTCATGTCAAGCTGAGTGCCGTGAGTGCCGTGAGTGCCGTGAGTGCCGTGAGTGCCGTGAGTGCCGTGAGTGCCGGTGAGGGCCATACGTCCGTGCGACGGGCGCGTTTGTTCGAAGTTCGGTCGCTTCGGTCGCTGTGACCGCCGGCGTCATGAGCCACGGGGTGAAGGGGACCGGCGGATGCGGTGCACGGAGAGCCGCACCGCTGTCCGCACCCGCCGGTCGTTTTGCCGCTTGAGCGTACTGGCCTGTGCATAGACGCCCCCTACGACAGTGCCTGACCCAAGTGGAACAGGTGACACGCGCTCCGGTGCGAGACCGCAGCGCGCCACCGGCACCGAGCGTAGGCGCGGCCGGCCGGGTTGTGGAGGGACGCGATACGTACAGTCAGCCGCTTGCGGCGGGCGCCGGGCGCCGGTAGGCGTCCGTCAGTCCACCGGCTCCAGCAGCAGCACCGGGATCACGCGGTCGGTCTTGGAGCGGTAGTCGTCGTAGGAGGGCCAGGCGCGGACCGCCCGGTCCCACCACTCCTGCCGCTCGGCCTCCGTCGTCCGGCGCGCCCGGTAGGGCCGGTGCTCGGTCCCGTCCCAGACCTCCACCTCGGGGTGGGCGAGGAGGTTGTGGTACCAGGCGGGGTTCGTGGGCGCCCCGCCCTTGGAGGCGACCGCCGCGTACCGGCCCTCGTGTTCCACGCGGATCACCGGCGTCTTGCGGTACCGGCCCGTCCGCGCGCCCCGCGTGGTGAGGATGATCAGCTGGGCCTTGGTGCCGTCGTACTCCACGGCGATGCTCTCCGTCGTACCGGACTCGGTCGCCGCCTCGACCAGCCGCGCCTGGTCGTGGACCCAGACCTCGTCCGGCATCACGCTGAGGTCCATGTCCGCGGTGGGCTGGTCGGGATCGCGCTCTGTCATAGTTCACGGCCTCTCAAAGTGACTGACTCAGTGACTGAAGCAAAGTGACTGTCTTGCATGTGGTTCAATCTGTACCACTCCTTGACGTCAGGTCGATCATCCGGGCTGACGTACTCCACGAGATTCATATGTGTCACCCCCTGCCCGAGAAGGTAGTGCCATGCCCCACACATCGACCGACCGTGCCGACGTCCGCGACATGCTGGTCGTGCATGAGGCGTTCCGGCAGAACTACGCGCGGCTGCCCGGCCTGGTCAGGGCGGTGACCACGGACGACACAGAGCGGGTCGCCGTCATCGCCGACCACGTGCAGCTCATCGAGGACTTCCTCCACCTGCACCACAAGGGCGAGGACGAACTGCTGTGGCCCAAGCTGCTGGAGCGCGCGGGCGACCGGCTCGGTGAGACGGTGAACCTGCTGGAGAGCCAGCACGAGGAGATCGCGGCCCTGCTCACCGAGTCGGCCCAGCGGCTGGCGATCTGGCGCGGCCGGCCCACCGAGGAGCACGGCGAGCAGCTGGCCCGCTCCCTGGAACGCCTGGGCGCCCTGCTCACCGAGCACCTCGGCATCGAGGAGAAGGACGTCCTGCCGCTCGTCCCGGAGTATGTGACGGCCAAGGAGTGGCACGAGCTGGGGGACCACGCGATCAACGCGCTGCCCAAGAGCAAGCTGCCCGTCGTCTTCGGCATGCTCGCCTCCCTCGCCGACGCCGAGGTGGTCAAGCTGATGCTGTCGACGGCGCCGCTGGTGCCCCGGCTGCTGATGCCCGTCCTCGGCCCCAAGGCCTACGCCCGGCACGCCCGCAAGGTCTTCGAGTCGGCCGCCTGAGCGACACCGTGACCGTGGACGCCCGCGTTCCGCCGGACCTCGCCGAGGTCGCGTCGCGCCGTCCCCGCCGGCCGGACGCCGCCCGCAACTACGACGCGCTCGTCGCCGCGGCCCGCGAGGAGTTCCAGGAGAACGGCACCGACGCCCCGTTGAAGGCGGTCGCGCGCCGCGCCGGGGTGGGCATCGCCACCCTCTACCGGAACTTCCCGACCCGCACGAGCCTGGTGGAGGCGGTCTTCGCCGACGACGTCGCCGACACGGTCGACGCGCTGTGCCGTACGGCGAGCACGGCACAGCCGGCGGGCACCGATCCCGAGCAGGCCTGGCGGACGCTGGTGGGCTGGCTGGACGGGTTCACCCGGACCGTCGCCGAGGACGCCGCGCTGCGCGAGGTGTTCAGCCCCGAGGCGCTGTGTCTGTCGCCCTGCCGCAAGGTGCTGTCCGAGGCGGTCGCCGAGCTGCTGGCTCAGGCCGGGACGGCGCTGCCCGCCCGCTGCGGTGCGCAGGCCGAGGGGTTCCTCCGCGCCGTGGTGTCCCTCGCGGTGTCACCGTTCCTCACCGGCGGACAGCGCGCGCACGCCTTGTCCCTCCTCCTGGAGGGACTGCGACACCGCGGGGAGCCGGGCCGTGGCGCCGGACTCCCGCTGACGGAAGAACGGGACGAAGGAACGGAGCACACATGAAGGACGGCGGGCCCGCCTCCCGTTTCTCCGCCGGCGTCGCGCTGACGGCGCTGCTGGTGGCGGCGGCACGGGCGATCGAGACCCGGCACCCGGACGGGATCGTCGCCGATCCGTACGCCGAGGCCTTCGTCAAGGCCGCCGAGACACCGGTCCCGCTGCCCGTCTCCATCGAGGAGGTCGAGGGGGGCGACGCCGACCCGGTGTGGGGGCGCGGCGGTCAGTACTTCGCCCTGCGCACCCGGGTGTTCGACGACTTCCTGCTGGACGCCGCGCACCGGCGGGGCATCCGGCAGGTGGTGCTGCTCGGCGCCGGTCTGGACACCCGGGCCCTGCGGCTCGACTGGCCGGCCGGCACCGTGCTGTACGAGGTCGACCGGGCCGAGCTGTTCGCCTTCAAACAGGACGTCCTCGACGCCATCGGTGCCCGGCCGGCCGTGGAACACCACCGGGTGGTCGCCGACCTGGAGAGCACCTGGGCCCAGCGGCTGCGGGCCGCCGGGTTCGATCCGCTGCGGCCCGCCGCGTGGGTCATCGAAGGGGTCATCCCCTACCTGTCCGCTCCCGTGGAGCGGAGCCTGATCGCCACGGTCTCGGCCTTGTCGGCGCCGGGCAGCGCGATCGCCTACGAGATCCTGGAGGGCCAGGAGACCGAGGAGATCCGCGACAGCTCCCTGTACGCGGACACGGAGCAGAAGATGGGCGTCCACCTCAGCGGGCTCTTCAGCGAGGACGCTCGCCCCGACTCCGCGCGCGCCCTCTGCGGGGAGGGCTGGGAGGTGTCCGGGGAGTCCGTCCACCGGTTCACCGAACGGTACGGCCGTGGTCCGCAGCCCGGTGTCGACGACCCGATCTCGCACGCTCGCTGGGTGCGGGGACGCCGGGTGCACGGTCCGGACGAAGGCTGATCCCGCACAATCGTACGGCGGCCGGGCCCTTGTGGTCACACGCCCGGCCGCCGTACCTCCCCGTCATCGCCCGGGGGCGGACGCGGGAGCCTGCGCCAGGAACAGGGTGCCGCGGAAGCTGCCGCGCAGGGTGCGGACGGCGACGACCGCCCACGCGGCCAGGAGCAGGACGTACAGGGCTCCGGCCGCCACGTCGAAGGCGTCCGAGTGCAGCCGGTCCGCCAGGGCGCACGTGCCGGTGACGCAGGTGCCCACCGGGAAGGTGAAGCTCCACCAGGTCAGGGCGAAGGGCAGACGGTTCCGTGCGGTGCGCACGGTGAGCCGGGCGGCGAGCACCAGCCACATCATGGCGAAGCCCCAGGTGGGCACGCCGTAGACCATTCCGAAGACGGCGGCACCGGTCGCGTACGGCCGCGGCAGGGCGAGGTGCGCCACCGCGCCGAGCGCGTTCGCCGCCGTCACCGACTGGCCCAGCGGGCCGAGGACGATCCACAGCGTGGGCACCATGGCCGCCGGCCCGAGCTTGTGGCGCACCAGCCGGCCCCACAGCTGGGTGATGATGACGAGGCTCGTGAACAGGCTGATGCCGAACATGGCGTAGCAGGCCAGCAGCAGGGTCAGCCGCTCCTGACCCGGTGCGAGGTGCGGGACCAGGGCCGCGCCGGTGGCGGCGGACACCATCGGCGGCACCACCGGCATCAGCCGGCCCCCGAAGGCGGAGTCCTCCCCGACCTCGTGCTCGGTCATGGCCAGGTAGGGGATCCACACGCAGGTGACCAGGCCGAGCAGGGTGCCGGCGGCCCACAGCACGGAGTCGACGCGTACGGCCGCCTGGGCGCCGATCCAGTCCCGGCCCAGAGTGAGGGTGCCCGCGCCGACCGTCATCAGGGCCATCGCCGGGGCGCCCCAGAAGTGGGCCATGACCGGGTGGTGGGCGTGGCCCCGGGCGACGTCCCGGTGCCGGATCCAGTGCACGGCCCAGGCGCCGGTCAGAGCCACGAGCAGCGCGGAGGCGAGGGCCCAGACGGCCGTGGCGAACACGCGCAGTCCGCTCACGTGGAACGGCAGGACGGCGGCGGCGTTGGCGACGATGCCGGTGCCCATCACCGAGGCGTACCAGTTCGGGCCCAGGTTGCGGAACACGTCGGCGGGCCGGTCGAGGTCCCGCAGGAACCGCCGGGTGGCGCGGCGCCGGTGCGCGGTGTGGGTGACCGGTGCGAGAGAGGTAGTCATGCGTCCAAGGTCATTCCGGACGGGGGTGACCGGTAGACGGCTTCCCTGTATCAGGTCATAAGGCCCGCCTATGACCGAGGTGTTCTGGGCATGTGACAGCGAGCGAGACACATTCCCGGGCGCTTATCGCTTACATGTGTGATGTTCGGTCGCCGGGGGCGCGACAGCATGAGGGCTCGGACAGCAGTGAGGAGTCCTCGGATGTCTGGCTTCCCCCACCGCAGGGACGACATGGCGGGCCACCCGGACGCCTTCGAGATGCGCGAACGCTACGCCCGTGTCCTCGGGGTGCACGACGTGGCCCTGGTGAACGGGCCGGTCTTCCTGGTCGGCCTGTTCTTCGCCGCGTCCCCCTGGATCCTGCACTTCGCCGCGGCGAACGGTGATCTCGCGGTGCACGACCTGATCCTGGGCGCCGCCGTCTGCTTCCAGGCCCTGGGGTTCACGGTGGCCCCCGAGCGCATGACCGGGATGAGTGGCGCGCTGAGCGTGACCGGCGTCTGGATGGTCCTGTCGCCGTCGGTGGTGGGCCGGCATCCGGGCCGCGGGGCCGCGCTCGACGGGGTGATCCTCGGCGGGCTCGCCCTGGCGCTCGGCCTCGTGTCCGGGGTCATGGTGCGCCGCGCCAACCGCGTTCTGTGACCCGCCGCCGACCCGGTCCCTCACCCGCCCGGCCCTCCCGTGCCCGCGCCCCGCCCACGCCCGACCCCTTCCTGCCGCTCCTCAAGGAGAACAGACCGATGACCGATCCCGTTCCGCCGCGTCATGACCCCCGTCAGTCCTGGCGGACCGAAGGAATGCCGGGCGGATCGTCGCCGTCGCCGAACGGGTGGCGTTCCCGGGGCGGTTGCCTGGTGCAGCTGCTGGTCCTGCTCGTCGTCTACGCCGCGTTCGGCTTCCTTTACAGCGATGTGCGCGGGGACGGTACGACCTCGGTCGACTACACCGCCTTCACCGCGCAGCTGGACGCGGGCAACGTCAAGAGCGTCTACTCCCGGGGCTCCGAGATCCAGGGCACGCTGAAGAAGCCCGGTGAGGTGCCCGGCGGCGGCAAGGGCGACACGTACACGCACTTCAAGACGTACAAGCCCGCGTTCGCCGACGACGGGCAGCTGTGGGCCGAGATCACCCGGCAGAAGGTCGCGGTCGCCGCCGAGCCGCTGGCGCAGGGGCCGGGCCTCGGCGAGACCCTGCTGGTGTCGTTGCTGCCGACGGTGCTGCTGATCGCCGTATGGGTGTTCGTCGCCCGGCGGACCGGCGGGGGACTGGGCGGCCTCGGCGGGGCCGGCGGGGTGCTCGGCCGCAAGCCGCCCAAGCCGGTCGGTCTGGAGCCGGGCGAGCGGCGCACGACCTTCGCCGACGTGGCCGGCATCGACGAGGTCGAGGGCGAACTCAACGACGTCGTCGCCTTCCTGAAGAACCCCGGTGTCTACCGGCGGCTGGGCGCGAAGATGCCGCGCGGCGTGCTGCTGGCGGGCCCGCCCGGCACCGGGAAGACGCTGCTGGCGCGGGCCGTCGCGGGGGAGGCGGGTGTGCCGTTCTTCTCGGCCTCGGCCTCGGAGTTCATCGAGATGATCGTCGGCGTCGGGGCCTCCCGGGTGCGGGAGCTGTTCGCGGAGGCCCGCAAGGTCGCGCCGTCGATCGTCTTCATCGACGAGATCGACACCATCGGCCGGTCACGGGGCGGGTCGAGCGTGGGCGGGCACGACGAGCGGGAGCAGACGCTCAACCAGATCCTGACCGAGATGGACGGCTTCTCCGGCTCGGAGGGCGTCATCGTGATCGCGGCCACCAACCGGGTGGACGTCCTGGACGCGGCGCTGACCCGGCCGGGACGGTTCGACCGGGTGGTCCAGGTGTCCCCGCCGGACCGGGCCGGCCGGGAGGCGATCCTGCGCATCCACACCCGCGCGATCCCGCTCGCCGCCGACGTCGACCTCGCGCAGGTGGCCCGTACGACCCCGGGCATGACGGGTGCGGAGCTGGCGAACCTCGCCAACGAGGCGGCGCTGCTCGCGGTGAAGTACGGCCAGGACCGGGTGACGCGGAAGAACCTCTCCGAGGCGTTGGAGAAGGTCCAACTGGGCGCCGAACGGCCGCTGGTGATGCCGCGGGAGGAACGGCGGCGGACGGCGTACCACGAGAGCGGGCACGCGCTGCTGGGCATGCTCCAGCCGGGCGCCGACCCGGTCCGCAAGGTCACGATCGTGCCGCGTGGCCGGGCGCTCGGGGTGACGCTGTCGACGCCGGACGCGGACAAGTACGCGTACACCGAGGAGTACCTGCGCGGCCGGATCATCGGCGCGCTGGGCGGGATGGCGGCCGAGCAGGTGGTGTTCGGGGTCGTCACGACCGGTGCGGAGAACGACCTGGAGCAGGTCACCGGCATCGCGCGCGGGATGGTGTCGCGCTGGGGCATGAGCGAGAAGGTCGGCCGGCTCTCGGCCCTGCCGGGCGACACCCAGCAGCCGTACGGCCTCGCCGCCGCCCCGCGGACCCTGGACGTGATCGACGCCGAGATGCGGCGGATCGTCGAGGAGTGCTACGAGGAGGCCTGCCGCACCCTGCGCGAGCACCGGGACCGCCTGGACGCCCTGGCCGTGGCCCTCCTGGAACACGAGACCCTGGAGGAACCGGACGCGTACCGCATCGCGGGCCTTCCGCCCAGGGACGCGGGGGGCGGCCGATGAGCGCGGGGGCCGCCGCTGGGCCGGTTGCTCACCGGGGGTCGGCCGGCGTCGGGCCTCACCGGGGGCCGCTGGGAGTGGGCTTCGGACGAGGGCGCTGTTCGTCACCGGGGTGTGCCGGCGTCCGGCCGGTGGCTCGCGCTGGGGGAGTGGTCCATGGCGGTGGCCGGGGCCGGTGGGGTGGGTGGGGCCGGCTCCGGGGGGGCGGGCTATGACCGCGCGGCGGGCTGAGTGGCGGTTTCCCGGGGTGGGCTGCGGGGCGGCGGCAGGTGCCGGGGCCGGGCCGGCGCCGGGGACGTGCGGCCGGGTGGAGGGCCCGCGCCGGGGAGGGGCCTCGGCGCGGGTGCCGGCCGTCGGGGGGCTAGCCGGCGTCGGTCGGTGTCGTGGGGGAGACGAGGCGGGTCAGCCACTCCGCGAGCAGCTGCTGCTCGCCCGGGGTGAAGGGGCGGTCCCCCTCGGCCTCGTCCAGCAGGGCCTTGAGCGCCACCGCGTGCCGGGCACGGGCGGCGCGCGGTTCCTCGACGGGCGCCGCCTGCTCAGCGTCCGTGACCAGGGCCGCCAGTACGGCGTCCCGCGTGCTCTCCGACAGCCGCTCGTGCTCGGCGAGCCGCCCGGCCGCCGCGGCGCCGATCAGCGTGACCGTCACGCCGATGCCGGTGGCCTGGATCATCGCCGCCGCGGCCTCGACGCCCATGCGCAGCCGGCCCGTCTCGGCGACCCGGGTGACCAGCTGGAGGAGCATGCCGTACGCCTCGTCCATCGCCGCGGCGCCCTCCCCGGGCCGGGGGTCGGTGTAGAGGAGCCGGTACAGGGCCGGGTTGGCGAGTCCGAAGGCCACGTGCAGGTCCCAGCCGCGCCGCAGCTGCTCCACGGGGTCGCCGGAGGCGAGGTTGGCCTTCTTGTCGGCGAGATAGGCGGCGAGGCCCCGCCGGGCGACCTCGTCGAGCAGGCCCTGCATGTCGCCGAACTGCCGGTAGATGGTCTGTGCCTGTACTCCTGCGGCGGCGCTGACGGAACGGGTGGAGACCGCCTCCCGTCCGCCCTCGGCCAGCAGGTCCGCTGCTGCCCGCAGGATCCGCTCGCGCGGCTGCGGGGTCGTCTCGGTGTCGGTTGCTGTCATGGAATCAATGTTAACGGTTGACTGTGATCGATGCTGTTGTTAGCGTCGATGTATCGAATCGGTGAGCGGCGATCCGGACTGGTCGTGGGCCGGTCCACTCCGCGTCACCGTCCAAGGAGGAAGAACATGTCCACCACGTCCTCGTCCTCGTCCCCCTCTTCGTCCTCGTCCTCGCACACGGTCCTGGTCACCGGCGCGGGCACCGGAATGGGAGCGCTCTCGTCCGTCTCGCTGGCCCAGGCCGGCCACCGCGTCTTCGCCTCGATGCGCGACCCGCTGGGCCGCAACGCCGAGAAGGCCCAGGCCCTGCTGGCCCAGGCCGAGGACGCCCCGGGCGAGCTGTCGGTCGTCGAACTCGACGTGCTCTTTGAGGAGTCGGCCGCCGCGGCCGTCGAAGAGGTCGTGCAGCAGGCCGGCGGCATCGACGTCGTCGTGCACAACGCGGCCCACCTGCTGGTCGGCGTGACGGAGGCGTTCAGCCCGGAGGAAGTGCTGCGCGCCTTCGACGTCAACGCCGTGGGCGCCCTGCGCGTCAACCGCGCCGTCCTGCCGGTGATGCGCCGCCAGGAGTCGGGCCTGCTGCTGTGGATCGGCTCCGGCACCACCCGCGCCATCCCGCCCTTCCTCGCGCCGTACACCGCGGCCAAGGCCGCCTTCGACGCCTTCGCGGAGTCGACCGCCTGGGAGGTCACCGCCTACGGCGTCGAGACCACGATCCTCATGCCCGGCGTCTTCACCCACGGCACCGCGCACTTCGCCAACGCGGCCTTCCCCGCCGACACCGAGCGCACGGCCGCGTACGACAGGATCGCCCCCTTCCTCGCCTCGATGGGCGAGGACACCGAGCGGATGATGGTGAACGGTGTGAGCGCCGACCCGCAGATCGTCGCCGACGAGGTCGTCCGGATCGTCGGCCTGCCCGTGGGACAGCGCCCGCGCCGGACCGTCGCCGACGGCTCCGACTACGGCGCCGAGATCATCAACGGTGCCGCCGAGGAACTGCGGCTGCGCCTGGCCCGCCGGATGGGCGTCACCGGCCTGCTCGGCCGCCTGTGATCCCGAGCAGCCCGCCGCACCCACCTTCGTAACCCCTTTGTAGCCCCCTTCGTGACCCCTTTCGTACGAGGAGAAACACATGTCTGTGAACCGGCGCAAGCTCGGCCGCTCGGGCCCCGAGGTCTCCGCCATCGGCCTGGGTGCCATGGGAATGTCCGACCTGTACGGCCCGGCCGACGACGCGGAGAGCATCGCCACGCTGCACGCGGCGATCGACGCGGGCGTCAACCTGATCGACACCGGCGACTTCTACGGCTCGGGCGCCAACGAGATGCTCATCGCCCGCGCCCTGCGCGAGCGGCGCCGCGAGGACGTCGTGCTGAGCGTCAAGTTCGGCTCCCGCCGCACCCCCGACGGTGCCTTCCAGCCGGTGCCCTACGACGTGTCGCCGGAAGCCGTGAAGGACCGGCTGGCGTACTCGCTGCGCCGCCTGGAGACCGACTACATCGACATCTACCGCCCGGCCCGGCTCAACCCCCACATCCCGGTGGAGGAGACCGTCGGCGCGCTGGAGGAGATGCGCCAGGCGGGCTACATCCGGCACATCGGCCTGTCGGAGCTGGGCGCCGACACGATCCGCCGCGCCGCCGCGGTCGCCCCCATCAGCGACCTCCAGATCGAGTACTCGCTGCTCTCCCGCGGCCCCGAGCAGTCGATCATCCCGACGCTGCGGGAACTGGGCATCGGCCTGACGGCGTACGGCGTCCTCTCGCGCGGTCTGCTCAGTGGCCACTGGTCGCCCGCGCGCGAGCTGAGCGGCAGCGACTTCCGCGCCCACTCGCCGCGCTTCCAGGGCGAGAACCTGGAGGCCAACCTGCGTCTGGTCGAGGCCCTGGGCCGGGTGGCCGAGCGGCTCGGCGCCACCACCGGTCAGGTGGCCATCGCCTGGGTGGCGGCCCAGGGCGAGGACATCGTGCCGCTGGTGGGCGCCCGGCGCCGGGAGCGGCTGACGGAGTCACTGGGTGCCGCCTCCCTGACGCTCGACGCGGCGACGCTGAAGGAGATCGAGGAGGCCGTGCCGGCCGGTGCGGCGGCGGGCGAACGGTACGCCGCCCCCCTGCTGGCCACGCTCGACAGTGAGCGCTGAACCCGCGCGGGCGGCGGTTGCTCCGCCGCCCGCGCGCCACGGGCCCGGTTCACCCCGGGCCCGTGGCAGGCACCCGCGAGACACCTCATGTCAGTCGGTACCCACTCCCGGCACAGTCATGACACGCATATGGCTAGGCTGAGCGCATTCATGTCCCGGCGTCCCAGGGGAGCGTCATGCGTGATCAGGAAGCGGCGGACCGGCGCGCGGACGCCGACCTCGTCCGGCCCGCCCAGCGGGGGGACGCCACCGCCCTGGCCCTGCTCCTGGAGCGGCACGCCCCGCAGATGCGCGCGGTGGCCCTCGCCCTGCTCGGGCCGGGCCCCGACGCGGACGACGTGACGCAGGAAGCCGCGCTGACCGCGCTGCGCCGGATCGGGGACGTCCGCGACCCCGAGGCCGTGGGGCCCTGGCTGCGCATGATCGTGCGCAACGCCTGCCGCTCGCTGCTGCGCGGTCAGGCGCGCACGGAGCCCGTCGGCGACCCGGCGCCGCCGGCGGCGGCCGACGCCGATCCCGAGCGGTGGCTGGAGCGCAGCGCGCTGCGCGACTGGGTGTGGGAGGCCATCGACCAGCTCTCGCCGACGCTGCGCATGCCCCTGGTGCTCCGGCACTTCAGCCAGGGAGTGACGTCGTACGAGGACATCGCCCGCGCCTGCGGGACACCGGTGGGCACGGTCCGCAGCCGGCTCAGCCAGGCACGGGCCAAGCTCGGCGCCCTGCTCACGGACCTCACCGCCGCCGCGCACAGCGACGCCGCCGCCCGTACGGCCGCGAGCCGCCAGGAGGCCCGGGACACCCTGGAGGCCGCCGCACTGGGCCGGTTCGGCTCGTTCACGGCGCGGCGCTGGTCCCCGGACGTCGACCTGTATCTGGGCGGCCGGCGCGTCGGCGACCGGGAGGCGCTGGTCCGGGGCATGGAGTGCGACCTGGCCGACGGGGTCCGACAGCGGCCCGACCACATCGTCGCCGGGCGCTCCCTGGCCGTGTGGGAGATGGAGCTGATCAGCCCGCCGGACGACCCGGAGCACTGCCCACCGGCCGTCGCCTGGCTGCTGACGCTGGACGAGGGCGGGCGGGTGCGCCGTGTGCGCCTGCACCACTCCAGGCCGCTGCGGCCGGACCAGACGAGGCTGCCCGAGGCCGCCGACCTCCTGGTGTGACGACGATCACGCCGTACGCGTCGAACTTCCCCCGTGCGACCGCGTCCTGTCGGCGTCGACCCCGACGAGCGACCACGGAACGGAGTTCCCATGACCACCCAGCCGACCGCACCCCTCGCCCCGGGCGCGCACACCATCGAGGTGGACGGCACCGTCCAGGCGTACCACGTGCACGGCACCGGCCCGGTGTGCGTCGCGCACCCGGGAGGCCCCGGCATTCCCTGGGAGTACCTGCGCATGCCGGCAGCCGAGCGGCACCTGACGATGGTGTACGCCGAGCCCATAGGCACCGGGGCCTCCGGCAGGCTGCCCCGGCACCCCGACGGCTATGTCCGGGCCCGCTACAGCCGCTTCCTGGAGGCGCTGATCGACCACCTCGGCGTGGGCCCGGTCCACCTGCTGGGCCACTCGCACGGCGGCTTCGTCGTCCAGTACCACGCCCTGCACCACCCCGGGCAGGTCGCCGGGGTGATCCTGTACGACAGCGCGCCGGTGACCGGGCGGGAGCACGGCGCCGAGGCCATGCGCCAGGTGCAGGCGTTCGCGGCCCGGCACGCGGACCGGCCGGAACTGCCCGCGGTGCTCGCCGCCCTCCAGTCGGTGCCGGCGGCCCGTGACGACGCCGGCATCACGGCGGCGCTCCGCGGGCTGCTCCCCGCCTACTTCGCCGACTACTGGAACCGTGAGGCCGAGTTCGACGCGTTCCGGCGGAGCACCGGCGGGGTCTACATCTCCGGCCTGGACGACAACGGCGAGCCGGACGTCATCGACGACCGCGAGACCCTGCCGCGGCTCACCCTGCACGCGCAGGTCCTGGTCGGCCGCCACGACGTCATCTGCTCCGTGCGCTGGGCCGAGGAACTGCACAAGCTGATCGCCGGGTCCGAACTGGTCGTCTTCGAACACAGCGGCCACTTCGCCCACCTGGAGGAGCCCCAGCGCTTCACGGAGGCCGTCACACGGTTCGTGACCGGGTGATCCTGCCGATCCAGCCGTCCGACGGAAAACGAAGCAGTCAGTCAGCTCGGAGAGGAGTCGACTCGTGGAGCAGGACCCCGTCGCCGCGACGATCGCCGGAATGATCCCCGCGGCCCGGACGGAGCTGGCCCAGCTGGTGGCGTTCCGGTCCGTGGCGGACCTGGACGTCAGTCCGCGCGGTGAGTCGGAGAAGGCCGCCGAGTGGATCGCCGCCGCCCTGCGCGCCGAGGAGTTCGAGGACGTCACCGTCCTCGACCTGCCCGACGGCTGGCAGTCCGTGTACGGCTTCCTGCCCGGCCCGCCCGACGCGCCGACCGTCCTGCTCTACGCGCACTTCGACGTCCAGCCCGCGCTGGACGAGACAGCCTGGACCAGCCCGCCCTTCGAACTGACCGAACGGGGATGCAGACCGTGACCAGCAGCAGCGTCACCCAGTCGACGGCACCGTCCCGCTCGTACATCGCCGTCAGGGCGGCGATGTAGGCGAAGGGCAGCGCGAACACCGAGTGCTCGATCATCACCAGCCGCAGAAAGGCCCGGGTGCGCCCCGGCTGCGGGACCGCCGCGGATACTGAACTCACAGGACGACTCCTTCAAGGGTGCGCCGTTCGTGCACGGGCGCGTAGCCGAGAGCGTGAAGATCGTACCCGGCGGGTGAGTGAGTTGATGCCTGTCAGGTGTTTCCCATGTGTTCAATCGCATGGGGGAGCTGGGCACTCGGTTGACGTCAGCGTCGGGGCTTCAGGTGCCGGTCCGCTCCCCTCTGCTCTGCCGGGGCGCGGACCGGTGTGCGGGCACCGGGTCAGGCGGTGCGGACCGCGATCAGGGGCGGATGATGTTCTCCGCCTGCGGGCCCTTCTGGCCCTGGGTGACGTCGAACGTCACCCGCTCGCCCTCGACGAGCTCCCGGTACCCCGTCCCCGAGATCGCCGAGTAGTGCGCGAAGACGTCGGGTCCGCCGTCCTGCTCGATGAACCCGTAGCCCTTGTCCGCGTTGAACCACTTCACCGTGCCGCTGGCCATGCTGTGTCGTCCTTCGGTCGTGCTGGGGGTGTCCCAGGTGTTCTGAGATGCCGGAGCGTCATGTGTGACGAGATGGCGCCCCGGTGCACCACCCTGCCGTGTACGGAAATTTCCGGCAACCGATGGAGGGGTGATCCTGTGTCAGGGAGCACGGACCGGAGGGCTCACTCCTCGAAGGCCTCCCAGGCCTCCTCGAACCGGTCCACCTTCGCTTCGAGGAGCGCGACGAGTTCGACGGCCTGGCGCGCGACGACGGTACCGAGCGGGGACAGACTGTAGGTGACCTTGGGCGGGATGGTGGCTTCCACCCGCCGGTTCACCAGTCCGTCCCGGCGCAGCGTGTACAGGGTCTGGGACAGCATCTTCTCGCTGATGCCCTCGATGCGGCGCCGTAGCACGTTGAACCGGCACTCCCCCTGGTGCAGGGCCGACAGGACGAGGATCCCCCAGCGGCCCGTCACATCCAGCAGCACCTGACGGGATGGACAGTCCTTCGAGAAGACACTGACTGCGGACTCGCCCTTAGCGGTGTTCATGGTGAGACATTATCCGCCCGACTCGGACTCAGAAAGTCAGTGAATGCCGAGACCATGTGACTGTAAACCCGACACATGTTGCCCGAGCGATCCGCCCGGCCGGTAGGGCGGCCCCCATGCCGTTCCGTCGCCGACCGTGGGGCCGGGGGCCCTGGCCGACGGCGGGAGAGACAGTGGAACCAGGCCGGCGCGAGGGACCGTTCCCCCGAGATCCCTCCGCCGGCCTCCCGGGGGTGCGGGCCCGGCACCGGACCCGCACCCCCACTTCATTCAGGCCCTCCTGAGCCGCAGTGTCACCAGCTGGAAGGGGCGCAGGCGTACGGTGATGCGGTCGCCGTCGCGCTCGGGGACGGGCGTGTCGGTCAGGGGGCGTTCGAGCAGGTCGGTGACGGTGAGATCGGCGATGTCGAAGCCGACCGTCAGGGTTGCTCGGACCCGGCTGCCGTGGGCTTCGTGGAAGCGGATGATGACGTCGCCGCTGGCGTCGTCGGCGAGCTTGACCGCCGTGATGACGACGGCGTCGTTGTCGACGGTGACCAGTGGGGCGACTTCTCCGGCGCCGGTGTGGTGGCGTTCGGGGAGGTTGATCCGCCAGCCTTCGCGGACGGCGTCGCCGATGGAGGCGCCGGGGATGAGGGCGTGGCGGAAGTGGTGGATGCCCTGGTCGGTCTCGGGGTCGGGGAAGCGCGGGGCACGCAGCAGGGAGACGCGGACCGTGGTGGTGGTGCCCTGGTCGCCGTCGGTGCGGACGGTGCGGGTGACGTCGTGGCCGTAGGTGGAGTCGTTGACGACGGCGACGCCCCAGCCGGGTTCCTCCAGGTGCAGGAAGCGGTGGTTGCAGGCCTCGAACTTGGCCGCTTCCCAGGAGGTGTTGGTGTGGGTGGGCCGGTAGGCGTGCCCGTACTGGGTCTCGGAGGCGTACCGTTCGGCGTGCAGGTCGAGGGGGAAGGCGAGCTTGAGGAACTTCTCCGTCTCGTTCCAGTCGACCTCGGTGTCCACGACCAGCCGCCGCTCGCCCGGCGGCAGGGTGAGTACCTGGGTGACGTGGGAGTCGCCGAAGGCGCGTACGACGTGTACGGAGGTGCCGTCCGGGCCGGCGGTGAGTGATGCGGTGTCGGTGAGGTCGGTGACGGTGTTGCGGTAGAACTCGTCCACGTCCCAGGCGTCCCACATGTTGGGGAAGTCGGGGTGGAGCTGGAGGAGGTTCGCGGCGCGGCCCGGGGCGATGGTCTCGCGGCCGGCGGTGATGTCGTAGGCGGAGACGACGAGTCCCTGGGCGTCGATCTCGATCCGCAGCAGGCCGTTGTCCAGCACGAACCCGCCGCCGTCGCGGGAGGCGAGCTGCGTGTGACCCGTCGTGGCCGGGACACCGGCGCCGCCCGCGACCACGCCTGCCCGCTCGTGCGGCGCGGAGTTGAACACCAGCTCGGTGCTGCCCTCACCGGCGAGCGCCCGCTGGGCGTCTTCGATGATCTCGGTCAGTTCACCCGCGATGCGTTCATAGGTGGCCCGCGCTTCCCGGTGGACCCAGGCGATGGACGAGCCGGGCAGGATGTCGTGGAACTGGTGCAGCAGCACCGTCTTCCAGATCCGGTCCAGTTCCTCGTACGGATAGGCGTATCCGGCCCGCACCGCGGCCGTGGCCGCCCACAACTCCGCCTCGCGCAGCAGGTGTTCGCTGCGCCGGTTGCCCTGCTTGGTCTTGGCCTGGCTGGTCAGGGTCGCCCGGTGCAGTTCCAGATACAGCTCACCCACCCACACCGGCGGCTCGGGGTACTCCGCCTGGGCCTTCTCGAAGAACGTCTGCGGGCTCTCCCACACCACCTGCGCGGAGCCTTCCAGGTCCCGCAGCCGGGCGGCCTTGGCGACCATCTCCCGGGTCGTGCCGCCGCCCCCGTCGCCCCAGCCGGTCGGCGCCAGGGAGTGCCGGGCGCGGCCCTTGTCCTTGAAGTTGCGGGCCGCGTGGGCGATCTCGCTGCCCTTCATCGAGCAGTTGTAGGTGTCCACCGGCGGGAAGTGCGTGAAGATGCGGGTGCCGTCGATGCCCTCCCACTGGAAGGTGTGGTGGGGGAACTTGTTCGTCTGTGACCAGGAGATCTTCTGCGTCAGCAGCCACTTCGACCCGGCCGCCTTGATGATCTGCGGCAACCCCGCCGCGAACCCGAACGTGTCCGGCAGCCACGCCTCCTCGTTCTCCACCCCGAACTCATCGAGGAAGAACCGCTTGCCGTGCACGAACTGCCGCGCCATCGCCTCCGACCCCGGCATGTTCGTATCCGACTCCACCCACATCCCCCCGGCCGGCACGAACCTGCCGTCGGCGACCGCCTTCTTCACCCGCGCCCACACCTCAGGCCGATGATCGCGCACCCACGCCCACTGCTGCGCCTGCGACATCGCGAAGACGAACTCCGGCTCGTCCTCCAGCAACGCGGTCATGTTCGACGTCGTCCGCGCCACCTTCCGCACCGTCTCCCGCAACGGCCACAGCCAGGCGGAGTCGATGTGCGCATGCCCGACCGCACTGACCCGGTGCGCGGACGGGACGGCGGGCGCTGCGAGGACCTCGGTCAGCTGCCGGCGGGCCCGTTCAGCGGTGCCGTTGACGTCCTGGAGGTCGACCGCGTCCAGCGCGCGGTCCACGGCGCGCAGGATCTCGTACCGGCGGGCGGAGTCCACGGGCAGCTCCGCCATCAGCTCGCCCAGGACCTCCAGGTCCATCACCAGCTGCCACACCGTCTCGTCGAACACCGCGAGATCCATGCGCGTGAGGGTGTACTGCGGCTCACTCCCGGCGGTCTCCTTGTCCCCGAGTCGGGTGGGCAGGAAGGGGTGGTAGTCCAGGATCACCGGGTTGGAGGCGGCCTCGATGTGCAGGCGGACCTCCTCCCCGCCCGCCACCGGCGCCCCGATGCGCACCCACTGGTTGCGCGGGTTCAGCCCCTTCACCGGGGAACCGTCGGGCCGGTACACCAGGCCCTCGCACTGGAAACCGGGCATGTTCTCATCGAAGCCCAGGTCCAGCAGGGCCTCCACCGTCCTGCCCGCCCACGCCTCGGGCACGGTCCCCGTCACCCGGAACCAGCTCGTCCCCCACGGAGCACCCCACCGGGCCCCCACCGAGATCGGCTCGACCTCGGCCGCCAGGCCCTCCTCGACGGGCACCGGTTCACCCGGCGCATGCCACACCGCCACCTCCAGCGGTACCGACTCCGGGTACACGGCGGGGCGGATCCGTTCGTCCAGGACACGCTTGAGACGGGCTTCGATCAGCGTACGGTCGTCATGCATGCGGGGTGCTCCATCGGTGCTGCGGGGTGAGAACTTGCTCGGCCGTGACGGTTTCGGTGATACCACGGGCCAGCAGGTGCTCCTGGTCGTCCGTGCGGGTGTCCAGGACGGTGGTGGGCCGGGCGCCGTCGGCGGTCAGCTGGAAGAAGGCGTCGTACACCGTCCCGCCCGGAGCCAGCGCGGTGCGCTGTTCCGGGTCGGCCGGTACGACGAGGGCGGTGGTGCGCGGTGCCGGGGTGGGGTGGGTCCGGCGGGCCGCGTCGGCCAGGACCCGCGCGATGTCCTTCGGCCGCCGGTCGTTGGTCAGCAGGCCGAGGGAGTATTCGAGGGCGGGGAAGTCGGCGAGGCCGCGCGAGACGTCGTGGGAGCACCACCAGGTGATGCCCCACAGGCCGGGGCAGTCCAGGGCGTTCGTGACGGTCGCCTCGGTGAAGGCGGCGGCGTGCTCGGCGGGGATCAGCGGCGCGGGGGCGCCGACCTCCTGGAGCCACACCGGACGGTGCGGGTCGTCGGCCCAGGCCTTGGAGAGTTCCACCAGGTAGGCGGCGTGGTGCTCGCTGGGTACGGAGGTACGGCCGTGGCGCTGGGCGGTGCCGTTGAACACCCAGGAGTGCACGGCGGTGACGCCGCCGTACCGGGCGGCCTGGGCCGGGGTGAACGGCATGTCGTGCTGGTACCAGGTGGCGTCGTACTCGGCGTGCAGGTGCAGCCGGCCGGGGGCGCCCTCCTCGCAGGCGGCGAGCATCCGCTCCAGCCAGGTGTCGATCTGCTCGGGGGTGGCGCGGTCGGGATCGGGGTGGGGGTCGGCGCTGAACTGGTTGACCTCGTTGCCGACGGTCATGCCGATGAAGTTGGGCCGGTCGGCGAGGGCGGCGGCGAGAGTGCGCAGGTAGGCGGCCTGGCCGTCGATGACCTCGGGGTCGGTGAAGAGGTTGCGCCGGTGCCAGGTGCGCGTCCAGGCGGGCAGGAAGTCGAAGCTGGACAGGTGGCCCTGCAGGCCGTCCACGTTCACGTCCAGGCCGCGTTCGGCGGCGGCGTCGGCGAGGGCCACGAGCTGTTCCACCGCGCGCGGCCGGATGAGAGCCCGGTTCGGCTGGAAGTACGGCCACAGCGGGAAGACCCGGACGTGGTCCAGGCCGAGCGCGGCGATCGAGTCCAGGTCGGCGCGTACGGAGTCGAGGTCGAAGTCGAGCCAGTGGTGGAACCACCCTTCGCTGGGGGTGTAGTTGACGCCGAAGCGCACGGCAGGAGGCATGGGTGTCCTTGCGGGGGGTTCGAATGCGGCGGTCAGCCCTTGACGGCGCCCTCGCCGACCCCGCGGAAGAAGTACCGCTGGAGGCAGGCGAAGAGGACGATGAGCGGGGCCACGGCGATGACCGTGCCGGCGGCGACCAGCCGCTGGTCGTTGGCGAAGGTGCCGTGCAGATAGTTCAGACCGACGGTGAGAGTGAACTTGGACGGGTCGCCGAGCACGATCAGCGGCCACAGGAAGTCGTCCCAGGCGCCCATGAAGGCGAAGATCGCGACGACGGCGAGGGTGCCCTTGACCGACGGCAGCGCGATGCGCAGGAACCGCTGCCAGACGTCGGCGCCGTCGACGAAGGCCGCCTCCTCGATCTCGTACGGCAGGTTGAGGAAGGCGTTGCGCATCAGCAGCACGTTCATCGCGCCGACGCAGCCGGGCAGCACCACACCGATGAGGGTGTTGTTCAGGTCCAGCGACCGCATGGTGGTGAACTGGGCGATGATGATGCTCTCGGCGGGCACCAGCAGCGCCAGGATGAAGACCAGGGTCAGCGCCCCGCGGCCCCGGTAGCGCAGCCGGGCCAGGGCGTAGCCGGCGAGGGCGGAGCCGACGCAGTTGGTGATCACGCTGGCGACGGCGACCTTGAGGGAGTTCAGGGCGTAGTCCCAGACGGGGATGACGTCGGCGACCCGGCTGTAGTTGTGCAGGGTGGGATGCTCGGGCAGGAACGACGGTGGGGAGCTGTAGATGTCCTCCGTGGGGCCCTTCAGCGAGGTCGACAGCTGCCACAGGAACGGGCCGATCGTCAGGGCCAGCACGGCGAGCAGCAGCAGGTAGCGGAGGACGAGTTCCCAGGGCCGTACGCGGCGGCCGGTGTCGTCGGTGAAACGTTGGCGGCGGCCGGTCCGCCGGTCGGGGCCGGTTGTCGGGCGGCCCGGGCGGGCGGTCCGCTCGCCCGGGGTGCGGAGGGTGTCGGTCATGCCTGGGCCTCGTCCTTCCGGTCCGCGCGCAGCACCAGCAGCATCAGCACCACGGTGATCACGAAGACCACCACGGAGATGGCCGAGGCGTAGCCGACCCGGCCGCTGAGGCCGGTGCCGGTGCGCTGTACGAGCATGACCAGGGTGGTGTCCTCGCCGGCCGGCCCTCCGGTCGGGTTCGCGATCAGGTACACCTCGGAGAACACCTTGAAGGCGGAGACCGAGGAGAGCGCGGCCACCAGGACCATCGTGGACCGCAGAGCGGGCACGGTGACGGTGAGGAAGCGGCGGACCGCGCCCGCGCCGTCCACGGCGGCGGCCTCGTGCAGTTCGCGCGGTACGTTCGCGAGCGCCGCCAGGTAGATGATCATGTAGTAGCCGAGGCCCTTCCACACCGTGACCGCCATGGCGCTGACCAGGATCAGCCACTGGTCGCTGAGGAACCCGACCGGGCCGGCGCCCAGTGTCTCCAGCATCGAGTTGACCAGACCGCGTTCGTCCAGCAGCCACACCCAGATCAGGCCGACGACCACGATCGAGGCGACGACCGGGGTGTAGAAGGCGGACCGGAAGAAGGCGATGCCGGGGATGTGCTTCTGCACCAGCAGCGCGAGCAGCAGCGGCAGGATCACCAGCGCCGGGACGACTCCGATGACGTACAGCGTGCTGTTGCGCAGGGCGATCCAGAACATGTCGTCGTGCAGCATCTCGCGGTAGTTGGCGAGACCGACGAACCGGCCCGGGATCAGGGTGCGACGGTCGGTGAAGGAGTTCACCACGGTCGACACGAACGGGTACAGCACGAACACGGCGGTGACCAGCAACCCGGGTGCGGCGAACAGCCACGGACTGATGGGCAGCTGGCGCCGCACCCGGGAGCCCCGGCGGGCAGGGGAGGAGAGGGCCACGGTGGATCAGCCCTGCTTGAGCAGCTGGTCGCAGGCCTTGACAGCGTTGTCGAGCGCCTGCTTGGGGCTCTCCTTGCCCTGGAGCGCCTTGGCGACCTCCTGCTGGAGCGCGGTCTTCATCTGGTCGCTGAACAGCACCGGCGTGTAGTTCACGGCCGTCTTCAGCGACTTGGCGGCGGCCACCCGGACCCGGGTCTCGTCGGTGCCGTCCTCCTTGGTGAAGTACGGGTCGTCCAGGGAGCCGGCGGTGCTCGGGAAGATGGCGACCTTCTTGGCGAAGGACATCTGGTTCTTCGCGTCGGTGACGAAGTGCGCGAAGGCCACGGCCGCGGGCTTCTGCTTGGACTGGGAGTTCACCAGCAGGCCCATCACGTACATGTTGACGTGGCCGGTGTTGGTGATCTGGTCGGTGATGCCGATGTTCTTGTACAGGCTCGGCGCCTGGGTCTTGAAGTTCTTCAGGTCCAGCGCGCTGCCCGGGTTCATGGCGACGGCACCGGTGAGGAACTTGTGGCCGGCCGACTCGGGCGTGGCGGTCAGCGCCTGCGGGTCGAGAGCCTTGGCGTCGTACAACTCCTTGTACTTGGTGAGGAGTTCGACACCCTTGGCGTCGTTGAAGGCGAAGGCGGTGCCTTCCTTGTTCATCAGCGGGACGCCGTAGCGGCCGAAGTCCTCGATGGCCGGCACGTTGGAGAGGGTGGCGACCTTGCCCTTGGTCTTCTCGGCGATCTGCAGGCCGTCCTTGAACAGGTCGGCGTACGTCTTCGGCGGCTGGTCGGGGTTGAGCCCGGCCTCCCTGAACAGGGCCTTGTTGTAGAACAGCGGGCCGGTGTTCAGGTACCACGGGAACGCCCAGGTGCCCGGCAGGCCGGGGACGTCGGTGCTGCTCCACGCGCCGGGCAGGTACTCGCCCTTGTACTTGGCCGCCGCCTTGTCCTTGTCCAGGTCCAGCGCGAGGCCGGCCTTGGCGAGCGGGGCGGCGAGGTCGGGGGAGACGTTGACGACGTCGGGCAGGGTGCCGCCGGCGGCCTCGGCGCTGATCTTGTCGGCGTATCCCTCGGCGGGCTGGTCGACCCACTTCACGTGGGTGCCCGGGTACTGGTGCTCGAAGTCGGCGATCAGGCCCTCGAAGAAGGGCTTGAAGTTGGCGCGCAGGTTCCAGGTCTGGAAGGTGATGTCGCCCTGGATCTTGCCCGAGGCGTCGCCCGGCGAACTGTCGTCGTTCCCGGAGCCGCAGGCACTCAGCGGCAGCAGGGCCGCGACGGCGACAGCGGTGGCGAGGGTTCTGCGGGATATGCGCACGGCTGGAGGCTCCTTCGGACGGCGGGCCACGGCGACGATGCCGGCCACGGGTTCAGGGGCAGACCTTGCATCCTTCGGCGGAAAAATGTCAATGGATTGAGGCGAAAAGTTGCTCAGGCTGGACAAAGTCGCAGGTCAGAGGCGTTTGGCAAAGGCGCGTCAAGGGTCTTGCCGCTGATCGCTAATGCGCTTTAGGCTGGTCTCGCTCAAGCGCATTAGTGCTCAGCGGCAGAGAATGGGAGCGGAAGTGGCGGACAAGCGTTCACCGGCGCGCCGGCCGACGATGAAGGACATCGCGCGGCGGGCCGGGGTCTCCGAGAGCGCCGTCTCCTTCGCCCTCAACAACCGGCCCGGCGTCTCCGAGGTGACCCGGGCCCGGGTGCGCCGGGTGGCCGAACAGCTCGGCTGGCGGCCGAGCACCGCCGCACGCCAGCTGTCCGGTGAGGGCGCGGCCACGGTCGGGTTCGTGCTGGCCCGTCCCGCGCACACCCTCGGTGTGGACTCGTTCTTCCTCCAACTGGTCTCGGGCATCCAGGAGGTGCTGGCCGAACGCCATCTCGGCCTGCTCTTCCAAGTGGTGGAGGACATTGCCGACGAATGCGCGGTATACCGGACCTGGTGGGCCGAGCACCGGGTCGACGGCGTCCTCATGGTCGACCCCCGCACCGACGACCCCCGCCCCGGCCTCCTCGACGAACTCGGCCTGCCCGCCGTCGTGATCGGGGGCGCGCCGGCCGGGCTGAACCCCCGGCTGTCGGCGGTGTGGGCCGACGACGCCGGCGCGATGGCCGCCGTCGTCGCGGAACTGCACGCCCTGGGGCACCGGCGGATCGTGCACATCGCCGGGCTTTCCGGCCTCGCGCACACCCAGCGGCGGGTGCGCAGCCTGCGCGCCGAGGCCGAACGGCGCGGGCTGACCGAGGTCCGCTCCGTGACCACCGACTACTCCGACGCGCAGGGAGCCGCCGTCACCCGCCGGGTGCTGAGCACCGCGACCGCGCCCACGGCGCTGATCTACGACAACGACGTGATGGCGGTCGCGGGCGTCGCCGCCGCGGCCGAACTGGGCTTCACCGTGCCGGACGACGTGTCGGTGGTCTCCTGGGAGGACTCCGCGCTGTGCCGGATGGTCAAGCCCTGGCTGTCCGCGCTGTCCCGGGACACGGTGGCCTTCGGCCGCACGGCCGCCCGGGAACTGGTGTCCTTGCTGGACGGCGCCTCCCCGGGCACGGTCCAGGTACCGCTGCCCGAACTCATAGCCCGGGAGAGCACGGGGCCGGCGCCGAGCACGCAGGGAGCCGCCGGGCCGGCGCCGGCTGTGGGGTGAACCCTCCGTAGCCGTCGTATCCCGTTGTGGGGACGGCTCCATGGCCCGCCCGGAGGCGCCCTGGCCAGAATCGGGGGACCGGCCGAGGAACCGCCGCACGGTGGCGTGAGGGCCGTACGCCGTCCGACCCGGGCCGCCGTACCCCCTCGCCCACGCCGGCCAGGAATGGAGGACCGCCCCCGTGACCGCGACACCTGACCAACTCGTCGACGTCCACGCCCACTTCGTGACCCCCGACTACGTCGAGGCCGCCAAGGCCGCGGGACATCTGCTCCCCGACGGCATGCGGGGCTACCCCGCCTGGTCGGCGGCCGAGCACCTGGACCTCATGGACGCCCACGGCATCCGCACCAGCGTGCTGTCCGTCTCGTCGCCCGGCACCCACTTCGGCGACGACCGCGCCGCGCGCCTGCTGAGCCGGCGGGTCAACGAGTTCGCGGCGGACGTGCTGCGCGCACACCCCGGCCGCTTCGGGCACTTCGCCTCCCTCCCGCTGCCCGACGTGGCCGGCGCGCGCGCCGAGGCCGCCCACGCCCTCGACGTCCTCGGCAGTGACGGCGTCGCCGTCGAGACCAACCACGACGGCGCCTATCTCGGTGACGCCCGCTTCGAACCCCTCTGGCGGGACCTGGACGAGCGCGGCGCCGTCGTCTTCGTCCACCCCACCTCGCCGCCCTGTTACGAGGCCGTCGCCCTGGACCGGCCCCGGCCCATGCTGGAGTTCCTGTTCGACTCCACCCGCACCGTCTCCGACCTGCTGTTCAGCGGGGTGCTCCGCCGCTGCCCGGGCATCCGGTGGGTCTTCACCCACGGCGGTGGCGCGCTGCCGCTGCTCGCCGACCGCATGGAGCTGTTCCGGACCGTGTTCGGCATCGGCTCCCAGGACGGGCCCACCGTGCAGGAGCAACTGCGCCACCTCTGGTTCGACATGGCCGGCAGCCCCTTCCCCCACCAGATCCCCGCGCTCACGACGGCCTTCGGCCACGACCGCCTGCTCTACGGCAGCGACTACTGCTGGACCCCCGCCGCCGGAGCCGTCGCGCAGATCGCCTCCGTCGACGCCGCCGAACAGCCGCCCGGCGGCACCTGGCGCGCGCTGACCACCCGCAACGCGGCCCGGCTGCTCCCGGAACTCGTCACCGCCGACTGACCGGTCCGGCCGTGGTGCGGCGAGGCGGCACACATCAGATGCCGTGCACGTCCTCCGTCGAATGACTGATGCCCGCCCGTGCGGAGACGGGAAGCCTGGTGGCGAACACAGGCACCAGGAGCCGCATGGGAGGAATCACCGTGTTCGACGCGCCCGGTACGGACGAACCGGACGGCAGCAGACTTCTGCACTGGCCGATCGGCTTCTCCCCGGACTTCTCGGACCTCTGGGCCGCCGGCGAGATCGGGATCGACGCGGATCCGGCGACCGTCTTCGCACACCTGGCCGGCATCCGCGCCTGGGCCCGGGACTTCACAGGGCCCGCGGACGGGCCGACGGCGCTGCGGGCCGAGAGCGAGTTCGTGTACCGGCTGGACGGGCTGGCCGTACACGCGCGGGTCGGGGAGTACAGCCCCGGCAGCCGCCTGGCCTGGTTCGGGCAGGGCATCGACTTCGGCCTCTACCAGGAGTGGCTGCTCCTCGACCACGGCGACCGCACCCTCGTCCTCCTGGGGCTCGCGGCCCGCGGATCCGCCGCCATCGCCCGCCGGGAGTCGGACCCGGCCGGGGCGCGACGGTGCGTCGACCGGTGGCTGTCCGGCCTGAAGACGCGGACCGAGGACTCCGCCTAGGCGGCGCGCTCCCCGCCCGGGCCGCGCGCCCCTACGCCTCCCCGATGGCGTCCCGCAGCGCCGCCCGCTTGGTGATGCCCAGCTTCGGGAAGATCTGGTACAGGTGACTGCTCACCGTCCGCGGCGAGACGAACAGCCGCGCGGCGATCTCCTTGTTGGTCATGCCGGACGCCGCCAGCCGCGCGATCTCCAGCTCCTGGGGTGTCAGGGCGGCCACGCCCCGGGCGTCGGACCGGGTCCTCGTGGCCTGCCCCGCCGCCCGCAGCTCCCGCTCGGCGCGGGCCGCCCACGGCGCCGCCCCCAGCTTCTCGAACGCCGCCAGCGCGGGGGAGAGCCGGGCCCTCGCCTCGGTGGTGGCCCGGATACGGCGCAGCCGCTCGCCGTACAGCAGGCGGACGCGGGCCGTGTCGAACGGCCACTCGTCCACCGTCGGCAGACCGAGCGCCCGCTCGAAGAAGTCCACCGCCTCCGCGTCGTCGGCGGCGACCAGGGCCGCGCACGCCGCCTCCACGATGGCCAGCCGGGTCGAGAGAGCCGCGACACCGGTCTCCCGCAGGACGCGCGCATGCCGCTCCGCCTCCGCCGTGCGGCCGGTGCGCACCGCCGCCTCCACGAGGTCGAGGGCCACCCACAGACTGTGCGGCACATGCGAGGCGAGGGTCCCGGCGGGGCTGATCGCCGTCGCATGCCGGTAGGCGGTCTCGAAGTCCCCTTGTCCGACGGCCGCCAGCACCAGGGCGTGCCGGGCGTACGTCCGGGCCGTACCCACTCCGCGCGGGCCGCCCCAGCCGGTCATCTGGTCGGCCAGCGCCCTGCTGGTCTCGAACCTGCCCTGGGCCGCCGCCAGCAGCGCCTGGTGGTAACGGAAGTACCAGCTGAAGGACGTGGCGCCGAACTCCTCGCAGACGCCGAGCCCCTCGGCCGCCAGCTCCGCGGCCTCCGCCCACGCGCCCCGGTGGAAGTCGTCCACGCAGACGTTCATGAGGGCGACGATCCGCCGCCGGCCCGGGCCTCCCGCGCGACCGGCGCGGATGATCCGCCACAGCGGCTCGCGCACGTCGCCTATGCGGTCCGCGTACATCGCGCTCGCCGCCAGGATCTGCGCGGTCGCCGGATCGGTGTCCCGGTGCGCCGTGGCCAGCGCCGCGTCCAGCCGTGGCAGCAGGGCCGCACCGGTGCGGGCGGGGTCGGCGAACAGGCCCACGGACAGCGCGAGCAGCTCCGGCGGTTCACAGCTGAGCCGGGACAGTGCCGCGTAGTAGGCCGTCCACAGCTCGGCCCGGCCGCCGACGAAGCACAGCATCACCAGCGTCCACAGCGCGTTGACCAGCTCCTGGTCGTCCCCGTCCACGGGACGGTCGTACGCCTCGATCGCACCGGCCAGCAGCTGGTGCGCGGTGTCGACCTGCCCGTCGGAGTCGAGCAGCAGCAGCGCCGCGGCCGAGGCGTAGTGCAGGGAGCCGTGTGCCTGCCGCCCCTCCTGGCGGGCGCCCTCCAGCAGCTGGGCCGTGGTGTGCGTCGCCGCCATGCCCTCCGCGCCGATGTAGGCGGCCTCGGCCGTGCGGCGGCTGCGTGCCTCGGCCGCGGGGCTCAGGTCGGCGGCCCGGCACAGCAGGGAGATCACCGCCTGGTAGTCGCCGCGCCCGGCGACGTGGTGCGCCGCCGCCTCCAGCAGCGCAGCGACCTCCTCGTCGGGTTCCACCGTGGCCTCGCCCAGGTGCCAGGCCCGCCGCTCGGGGTCGTCCACGAGGGCCGCCGCCAGCGCCCGGTGCACCCGCCGGCGTTCCCCGGATGTCGACTGCGCGACCACGGCGGACCGGATCAGCGGATGCCGGAACGTCACCCGGTGCGAGTCGGCGTCGACCCGTACCAGCCCGTCCTGCTCGGCGGGCGTGAGATCGTCCAGGTGGTAGCCGGCGCTCGCCGACGCCTGGAGGATCCTCAGGTCGCAGGTGCTCTCCAGGGCGGCGGCCAGCAGCAGGGTCCTGGTCGGCGCGGGCAGGGCCGCCACCTGGGAGGCGAACAGCCGTTGCAGGCGTTCGCCGAGCGGCAGTACGCGCGGCAGCGGCTGGGCCGGACCGCGCCGTGCCGCGCGCAGCGCGGGCGGCAGTTCCAGCAGGGCGAGCGGATTGCCCTGCGCGGTGTCCAGCACCCGGGCCCGCACCTCCGGGTCGAGGCCGGGGAAGCGGTCCGTGAGCAGCCGGGCCGCCGCTTCCTCGTCCAGCGCGCCGATCACCGTCTCGGGCAGCCCGGAGACGTCGAAATAGCCGAACTCACCGGTGCGGGAGGCGGCCAGCAGCCCCGCCCGGCTGCCGATGAGCCGGCGCGCGACGAAGCTCAGCACGCCCGCGCTGGCCCGGTCGAGCCAGGGGAGGTCGTCGATGATCAGCAGCAGCGGGGTACGGGTGGCCGCCTTGCGCAGCAGCAGCGTCACGGCGCTGGAGAGCAGCAGCCGGTCCGGCGCGGGGCCGGATGCGAAACCCAGGGCGACGCTCAGCGCCCTGGCATGTTCGTCGCCGAGTGCGGCGACATCGCCGCCCAGTGGGAACAGCGCCTGGTTGAGCGCGGCGAAGCTGACCTTCGCCTCGAACTCGGTGCCGGTGACGCGGAGGACCGTCGTCTCCGCCGCGCGCGCGAAACCGGCGGTCGCCTCCAGCAGCGCCGACTTCCCGACGCCCGGTTCCCCGGACAACAGCAGCGCGCCGCCGTTCACCGCCGTCCGGCCGACGAAACGCCGGAGGAAAGCGAGTTCCTCCGGGCGTCCCACAAGGGTGTCGGCTGGGGCACCTGGCTTGATCACCCGCGAAGTCTCACCCATCCGTGTCCCGTACATCAAGGAGAACGCACGGCGCGGAGCAGGTGGTGCACCGACGCCCCGAGAACCGCGTCGACGACCGGCGCCACCAGAGCGGGCGCGAACTGCCGCGCGGGGACTGGCCGGACCGCCGCTGAGCGGGCCGGCGTCCACGATGATCAGTGCGATGCAGCCGTCCCCCGGGTACGGCAGCCACCGGCCCGGCGCCGGGTACGCCGGCAGGCATCCGACGGCGAGCGCCAGGACGAGGACGCACCCGGTCTCCGCCAGGAACACCGCCGGCGCCGACCAGCCGGGCCGGCCGCAGCGCCCCGCAGCCCACCTCGGACACCACCGGGAAGAGCAGGACGGTCGGGAGGCCGAACTCGCCGGCAGCGGGCGCTCGTTGCGCAGCGTCCCGGCCCGCACGGGCGCGGGGAATCGAGCGGGCACCACAGTCCGCACCGCCCGGGCGTGGGGCAGCCCCCACACGTGAAGTCACATGTTTCGTGATGATGTTTCTGGCTGCGACACACGCTGTCCGGTGCTGCATGATGTCACCATGTCCATCCATCGCATAGGTCTCGTGGTCCACCAGGGACGGGCCGCCGCCCGGGAGGCGGCGCTGACCGTGCACCGGTGGAGCGAGGCGCGTGCTATCCCGTGCACCGACATCGACGTGTGGGCCAAGGACCACGGCCGGCGCGGCGGACGCGAGGAGGCCGAGGCCGCCGGGAACCCCGACCTCGTCGTCACCCTCGGCGGCGACGGCACCTTCCTGCGGGGCGCCCGGATCGCCGTCAAGAGCGGGGCGAGCGTCCTCGGCGTCGACCTCGGCAAGGTCGGTTTCCTCACCGAGGTGCCGGCGGGCGACGTCACCGCCGCCCTGGACGCCGTCCACGAGGACCACGCCGTCGTCGAGGAACGCATGACCCTCACCATGCGCGCCTCGCGCCCGCTGGAGATACCGCCGGGGATGGAGGCCCTGCTGCGGTACGGGCGCGGCCCCGCGCTGCCCGCCCCGCACGTCCGGCCGGAGACCACCGAGGGCCAGGGCTGGGGCGTCGCCCTCGACGTCAACGCGCTCAACGACGTCGTCCTGGAGAAGCTCGCCCGCGACCGCCAGGTGAGCGTCGGCGTCTACATGGCGGGCCGGCTGCTGGCGTCGTACTCGGCCGACGCGCTGGCCGTGGCCACGCCCACCGGATCCACCGCCTACAGTTTCGCCGCCGGCGGTCCCGTGCTGTCCCCGCACATGGACGCGGTGGTCTTCACCCCCATCGCGCCGCACATGACCTTCAACCGCAGCATCGTCGCCGCGCCCGACGAACCGGTCGCCCTGCGCGTCCTGCCCCACTCCGGGCAGGCCGCGGTGAGCATCGACGGCCAGCTGCGCGGGGTGCTCGACCCCGGTGACTGGATCGGTGTCTTCCGCGCCCCGGACCGGGTGCGGCTGATCCGTCTCCACCCGACGGACTTCTACGGCCGCCTCCGGGGCCGCTTCCATCTCACCGACGCCCCCGCCACGGCCCAGGACGGCCCCTCGGCACCGTTCTTCCGCCCGGACACGCCCATCCCGCCGGACCTGGCGGGCATGCGCCTGCCTCCACCGGCGGCCGCACGCTGACAAGGGGATCAGCCGACGCGGAGGCCGGCGATGAGTGCGTCGCGCGGTTCGAAGGCCACCGGCCCGGTGCCCGGAAACGGTCACCGGGCCGGTCCGGGGGCCGGCACCTCGAACAGTTCGTACGCGCCCACGACGCAGAAGCGGTGCGGCCGTCCCGTCGCCGATCAGGCGGGTCCGGAGAACAAGTAGTACTCGGCCACGGCCGTGAAGCCGAAGCGCCGGTACAGCGGCTCGCCCGACGGGCTGGCCCCGAGCGCGGCCAGTCGCATCCCGCGTTCCCGCCCGGCCCGCAGCGCCGCCGTCGTCAGGGCGCCGCCGACGCCCCGCCGGCGGTGCGCCTGCGCGACATGGACCAGGAAGACGCCGGCCACCTCGTGCGCCGTCATGACCACCGTCGTACCGACCACCCGGCCGTCGAGCACCGCGGCGAGACGGACGACGTCGGCGTTGTCGGGCCGCCCGGCCTCCACGCGCACCACGCCGTCCTCCAGGCTCGGTGAGACCCCCATCGAGGCGCTGTAGGTGCGGACCAGCTCCCGCAGCCGTTCCCCGTCCCCGACCTCCTCGACCCGCAGGCCGGGCGGCGGCTCCTCGGTCTGCTCCACCCGGTCGAGGGAGCGGGTCATCAGGGGTACGGCCCCCAGGGACACCGCTCCCAGGCCTGACAGGGCGTCTGCGGTTCCCGCCGGGCTGTCCGGGCCGACCCACCACCACCAGGGCACGCCCGCGAGCCGGGCCCGCGCGGTGGCCATCGACTCCTCCACGACGTCCAGCGACCTCAGCCGTACGACGCCGTTGAACTGCGGCTGGGCCAGACCGCTGCGATAGCGGTCCGGGTCACCCCAGGCGCACTCCTGCGCGCCCCAGCCCATCAGGTACTGCCGGAAGTTGGCGGTGACCCGGGCCATGTCCCCGGTGTCCGGCGTGGCTGTCATGCGTGTCACCCTGTGATCCTCGAACGCCGTGCGTTTATGTGGTCAGCCTATCTGCTGGGTGACATCAGGTGTTTGAGACATGTGGCACGCTGAAGCGTGCTGGTCCCACGGCCCGCGCCCCGCGGCCGGGGTGGACGCGGGGCGGCGGCGTGCGGCTGAGTTCGGGTCAGTCGGCCCTGGCCGCGGGCTGGTCGGCCAGGGACCGACCCAGCTTGCCGAGGCGGGCGGGGTCGCGCTGGAGCGCGCGCAGGCCGAGGAACCGGATCAGGTCGAAGAACACGTCGTCGTCCTCGATCTTCTGGTCCAGCAGCATGGCGAGCGAGCCGGGCTCGTCGTACGGCAGTCTGCGCACGGGCTGTTCCGCACCGGCCGGTCGTACGGCGGGAGCGGCGGCACCCGGGGTCGTACGGGGCTCGGGAACCGCCGTGTCCGGCGCGGTCGCGGGCGGCGCCGCGTCCGTGACCGGGGCCGGGACGCCCGGCACGGCCGACGGGGCCTGACGGGCCGTCGGAGGAGTCGGGCGCGTCGCCGGAACGGAGGGCTCCGGCCGCGCGTCACCGGACGGCACGGCCGGCTCCTCGGGAGCGGCCGGTGTCGCCACCACCGGCTGCGGTTCCGGTTCCGGTTCCGGTTCCGGCTCGGGCTCCGGCTGCCGGGGGACCTCGCGCGCGAGCTTCTCCGCCTCCCTGCGGGCCACGCGTTCCGCGTCGGCGCGCGCCCGTTCCGCCTTGAGCGCCTCCAGGGCCGCCTCCTGCTCCTCGGCCGGCTTCTTGCCGACGGCCCGGAGCAGATCGATCGGTTCCTGGCCGATGCGCGCCTGGAGTCCGGGGGTGAGCGTCAGCAGGGCGAGCCGCTGGGACACCCAGCCCTGGGACCGGTGCAGCCGCTTGGCCAGCGCGGTCTGGCTGCCGTGGATGGCGAGCAGCCGCTGCAGGGCACGGGCCTCGTCGAGTTCACCGAGGTCCTGGCGGTGGATGTTGGCCACGAGGGCCGATTCCAGGAGTTCCTCGGACGTGTTGCCCTGATCGTCGCTGACCATGACCTTGACGGTGGTCAGGCCGGCCTCCCGGGCCGCGGCGAGCCGGCTGCTGCCGTCGATGACGACGTACGTGGTGTCCGGTTCGAGGTCGCCCTCGCGGTCGGGGTTGGCCTTCAGGTAGGCGTCCCGGTTCATGACCGTGATGGCCTGCTTCTGGCCGTGCGTCTTCAGGCTGCCCGCGAGGTCGGTCAGATCACCGAGCCGGGAGCGCGGGTTGTCGGGATTGGGGCTGATCCGGTGGATGGGCAGCTCGGTGGGGGGCGCGATGCCCTCGGTCGGCACACCCGTCGCGGCGGCCACCGCCTGCCGGCGCGCGCTGACGGTGCGGGCGCCGCCGAAGCGGCCTGCCCCCAGCTGGTCGGCCTTGCTCATGAGATCTCCCGGGCCAGCGCGCGCATGCCGATGGCCTGCTGGGACTTGGGTGCGTAGGACAGCAGGGGCTGCTTCATCCGCACGGCTTCCTTCTGCTCCTTGAGGTCTCCGATGAGACCCACGACCCGCGGATCCTTTATGTCGACCCATCCCTGGAGGGAGGAGGTGGCGATGTAACCACGGCGGGAGTCGTAGAGGTTGACGACGATGCCGAGGTAGTCGATGTCGACCTGGAGGTCCGCGCGCAGGTCCTCGATCTGCGTGGTCAGCAGCTCGTAGGCGTCGGCGGAGCTGTCCTCGGCCTGCACGACGATGAGCGCGCCGGACTGGCCGGGCTTCTCGCCGTCCCGGCGCCTGCCGTAGTAGGCCGCCGCGTCCATGCTGAGGCCGAGACTCGGCGGGCAGTCGATGAGGATGACGTCGTAGTCGGACTCCAGGGGCGCGAGGGCCCGTTCGAGGGCGGCCTCCCGGGCCCGTACGGCGGACAGCCGCACGTCGAGGAGGAAGGCGTCGTTGCAGGCGGGCAGCAGGTGCAGCCGGCCGTCGAACTTCTCCTCGTCGATGGAGACGACCAGGTCGCGCAGGTCGCCCTTGGGGTCCCCCGCCATGTGGTTGGTGAGGCTGTCGCCGTTCATCGGCAGGGGAGTGGCGCCGAGCTGGTTGGTGAGGTGGCACTGCGGGTCGAAGTCCACCAGCAGCACCCGCATCCCGAGCCCGGGCAGGTTCTCGACCCCCAGCGGGTCGTCCTCCGGCTCCACGGCGTCGACGTGCGTCTCGCTGTCGCGCAGGGCCTTGGCGAGCGCCTTCGCCACGCGTACGGGGTGCAGGGCGTCCGGCGACTCGGCGAGCGCCTCGCCGACACCGGCGGTGATGGCGGTCTTGCCCACGCCGCCCTTCTGGTTGCAGATGACGATACGGCGGGTCACCGCGGGGCGTTCGACATCGGGCGCCGGGTTGGTGTCCAGCCACAGCCGGACGGACTGCGCGAGACCCTGGATGAGGGAGACCCGGCGGTCCTCGGCGATCCGGCGGAACTCCTCCCACTGGCCGGGCGGCAGGAAGGTGGAGAAGGAGTCGGCCCCCGCGGTGTCGACGGGGGCGGTGGCGGAGGCCAGCGCGCACCAGTCCCGGACGCCCTGTTCGACGGCGGTCTGGATCTCGATGCCCAGCTGGGCCGCTCTGACCTTGAGGTTCTGCCGGAGCCAGCCCGGCAGCTTGGAGACGACCTTCTCGCGGTCGCTGGAGGTGGCTGGAGAACTCATGGAGGACACCTTACTAACGCGGATGATCGATTGAAGCAGTGACGCGTTAGTTTTCAATGTCGTGTCGGCCCGTCAGCCCCTTTCGGCGGTACGGCGGTCCCGGCCGAGCAGCCGCTGCCGCGCGCGTTCCCCGTACGCGACCAGCGCGAAGACGCAGTACACCAGCATGCAGTTGGCCAGGACGAAAGCGACGTCCGCGGCGGTACGGACACGGGGCCGGGCGGCGAGGACGATGACGAGCCCGATGGGCGTACCGGCGTACACCGCCAGCAGGACCGGGCGACGGGCGGCGAACCGCTGGACCGGGGTGGGAGGCCGGCCGGCTCCGGTCGCCGCGCCGAGGACGGTGAGGGCGGCGGTGCGGGCGGTGCGGGCCAGGGCGGCGACGAGACCGTAAACCTGTGCTGCCCGCCGGGGGAAGTTCATGAACCGAGTGTAGGGTCCCAGGCTGATGACACCTGTTGATGACACCTGACTCCTCATACTGAGTCACTTTCGCTTTGCCTCCGGGGCAGTTCCGTGTCGTCGACAGTCGAACGCAGGAGGTAGACGCAATGAGCAGTGTGGTCGTCATCGGCGGAACGTCCGGCCTCGGCAAGGAGGTCGCGCGGTTCTACGCCGGACGCGGCGACGAGGTCGTCCTGACCGGCCGCGACGCCGAACGGGCCGCCGCCGTCGCCGAGGAGGTCGGCGCGGCCCGCGGACTCGCCCTGGACCTGTCGCGACCCCACGGCGTCAAGGAGGCACTGGCCGACGTGGGACGGGTCGACGGCCTGGTCCTGACCGCCATCGCGCGTGACCACAACAGCATCCACAGCTACGACATCGAGGCGGCCCTGCACCTGCTCACCCTGAAGTTCGTGGGCTACAGCCGGACGGCCACCATGGCCGACGTGGTCGACGCGGTCGACTTCCTCCTGCCCAACCGCTCGGTCAACGGGATCGACCTGACCATTGACGGGGGGTGGCTGTTGCGCTGAGCCGGGGCGCGCCTGCTTCCGGGGAGACATTTCACGGGGTTGGGGGCCAGTCACTCGCCGGCGCCGGCGCCGGTGGCGGGGGTGGGCTTGTGGGTTGGCGGCGCCGGGCGCGGGGGGTGGGCTTGTCGGTTGGCGGCGCCGGGCGCGGACGGTCCGGGGCCGTGCGGGCGGCACGGTGCGGCGGGCGCCCTGCGGGCAGCCGTGTCCGGGGGTGCGGGGCGCGGTCCGGCGGTGGGGTTTGCGGCCCGTGCGGGGGTAGGTTCTCCGGCTTCCGCGGGGTGGGTCTCGTGACCCCACGGGTGAGTTCCGTGACCCGGTGCGAGCCAAGGGCGCCCCTCGGGCTGGTTCAGCGGCCTCTCCGGGTTGGTTTGGCGGGACCCCTCGGGGTTGGTTTCGCGCGCCTCTCGTGGGTGGTTTCGCGGGACCTCTCCGGGTTGGTCTGACGGCGCTCTCCGGGCTGGTTTCGCGTGCTTTCTCCGGGTTGGCTTGGAGGGCCCCCTGGGGTTGGTTTCGCGCGCCCTTCGGGGGTTGATTTCGCGCGCCCCTGGGGGTTGGTTGTGCGGGACCTCTCCGGGTTGGTTTGACGGCGCTCTCCGGGCTGGTTTCGCGTGCTTTCTCCGGGTTGCCTTGGAGGGCCCCCTGGGGTTGATTTCGCGCGCCTCTCGGGGTTGGTTTCGCGGGCCCCCCGGGCTCGTTCCGCGCGCCTTGCCGGGCCGGTTCCGCGTGCCTGCCCGGGCCGGTTTCACGCGCATCCTCCGGGACGGATTCGTGGCTCCGCGGGCCGGTTTCGTGGCTTCCTACCAGGCAAGGCGCGCATCTCCGGGCGGTGCGGCGTAGCGTGTGGGGGCGGGGGGCGCGCGGCGAAGCGGTCTGCCCCCGCCGTGCAAGAACAGCGGGCCGTCGATCCCCTTGCCCGCCCATCGTCCGAGACAGGAGCGCCATCCATGACAGCACGTGTCCGCCGGCCCGGAAGGGGCCGTTCGACGGCTCTGCGCACCGGTATCCCGCTCGTCACCATGCTGCTGACCGCGGTCGCCTGCGGCGATCCGGCTGCCCAGGCGCATACCGTCCAGCCGGTCCGCGCCGTGGTGGACCCGGGCCCAGGGGCCGCGGCCACCACCTGCGCCGACCGCGTCTACTCCGGTATGACCCAGGCACAGCGCATAGGACAGCTGTTCATGGGCGGGGTGTCCGCCGCGCGCCCCAGCGCGACCGACCTGCGTACGCTGCGTGACTACCACGTGGGCTCCGTGATGCTGACCGGGCGCAGCAGCGCCGGCACCAAGGCGACACGCAAGGTGGTGGACGGCTTCCGGGGCCAGGCGGACACGGTCTCCGGCCGGCGGGTGGGCCTGATGGTCGCCACGGACCAGGAGGGCGGCCAGGTGCAGGTGCTGAGCGGCCCCGGATTCTCCACCATCCCGGCCGCGCTCACCCAGGGCAGCTGGTCGACGTCGACGCTGCGCAGCCGGGCCGCGGGCTGGGCGGCGCAGTTGAAGTCCGCCGGGGTGGACCTCGACCTCGCTCCCGTCGCGGACGTGGTCCCGGCCAGCCTCGGCACGCGCAACGCGCCCATCGGCCGCTACCACCGCGAGTTCGGCCACACCCCCGACATCGTCACCTCGCACAGCGGGGCCTTCGCCGCGGGGTTCAAGCAGGCCCATGTGATGACGACGTTCAAGCACTTCCCCGGTCTCGGCCGGGTGATCGGCAACACCGACACCACCGCGAACGTCGTCGACTCGGTGACGACGACCTCCAGTTCCTACCTCAGCCCCTTCCGGTCCGGCATCAAGGCCGGTGCGCCGTTCGTGATGATGTCCTCGGCCACCTACTCGAAGATCGACGCCCATCACATCGCGGCCTTCTCACCGACGGTGATCCGCAAGCTGCTGCGCACCCAGCTCGGCTTCAAGGGCGTCGTCATCTCGGACGACCTCGGGCAGGCCGTCGCCGTACGGTCCTTCACCCCGGCCCAGCGGGCCGTCAACTTCCTGTCGGCGGGCGGCAACATGATCCTCACCGTGAAGGCGTCCACCGTACCGGCGATGGTGCAGGGGGTCAGCGCCCGCATGAAGACCGATGCCGCGTTCCGCGCCGATGTCGGAGACAGCGTGCACCGCATCCTCGACGCGAAGGCCGCCGCCGGCCTCCTCAGCTGCGGCTGAACTGCCTCACCGGACGCCGGCGCGTAGGAACGGGAACCGGCTCGGTCTTTCGTACGGAGGGGGGGCCGAGCTGCTCTCGTGGCGGCCTGGACGGCGGTTTTCAGACGGGACGAGTCGCGGGCGCCGGCGTTCGTTCCGTGAGGCGCTCCAGCAGTTCGCGTACCCGGGTGAGGGCCGGCGCGCGGTCCGGTTCCGCTGATTCCGCGACGGTCAGCGAGAGGCCGAGCAGGGAGGCCAACCGGCCCTCGTTCTCGTGGCAGAGAGGGATGTTTCCTTCCCAGAGGACCGAGCGGATGAGGGCCGGCGTCGGCTGGAGGCCGCCCGCCGAGCCGACGGCGAGCCGTCGCGCGAGGCTGCGTTCCAGAGCGGTCGGCGCCCACTCACCCGTGGTCACGCACCGGTCCAGAGCGGTGGTCAGTCCGACCAGCCGCGCGGCGTGCGGAGACGGGGTTGACTCCGCAGTGGCATGGTCGGTCATGGACTGGGGTAGAGGCATGAGTTTGTTCCTCTCAGCGCACTGCTCAGACTGACTCGCAGGCGTGATCAGCACCGTACCAGCCGGAAACACATGGCTGTTGACATGACGTGAGCCATTGATCGATGATCACGGCAGTTGTGCGTATGGCAAGTACTCAGGGCGCGGCTGTCCCGCTTGTGGGGAGAGCCGTTTCACTTCCTTTCTCGGGAAGGTCAGGTTCAGCGGTGCACAACCCACCCCCACTCCGTTCCCATCCCGCCTCGTACGCCCAGCAGCGCCTGTGGTTTCTCGCCCAACTCCCCGGGGGAGACGTGGCGTACAACGAGACCCTGGCCTTCGAACTCGTCGGCCCCCTCGACCGTGACGCCCTGGCGGGCGCCCTCGACGCTCTGACCCGGCGCCACGAGACGCTCCGCACCCGGCTCGTGGCGGAGGACGGCGAGGTCCGTCAGCACGTCGACCCGCCCGGCGCCGGATTCGCCCTCACCTTCCAGGACTTATGCGGCTCGACCGACCCGACCGGCGGCGTCCTCGCTCTTCAGGAGGCGGAGGCCCGCACCCCCTTCGACCTGGCGGCCGGCCCCCTCGGGCGCGGCCGGCTGATCGTCCTCGGCGCCGAGCGCCATGTCCTGCTGCTGACCTTCCACCACAGCGTCTACGACGGCCGGTCGATGGACGTGATGATGCGCGAACTGGGCGCGCTCTACGAGGCGTTGACCCAGGGCGGCGCCGACCCACTGCCCCCGCTGCCGGCCCAGTACGCCGATCACGTCCGGGCCCAGCGTGACGCCGTACTCGGCGGGACGCTGCGGGCGCAGGAGACGTACTGGCACGACACCCTCCGGGACGCACCGCCGGCACTGGACCTGCCCACGGACCGCCCGCACCCGCCTGAGCAGAGGTACGACGGCGGACGGGCCGGGTTCGAACTCGACGCGGAGACCACGGCGGCTCTGCGCACGCTGGCCCGACGGCACGGCGCCACCCTCTTCGTGACGGCCCTGACCGGCTGGGCGATCCTCCTCTCGCGGCTCTCCGGGCGCTCTGACATCGTTATCGGGAGCCCCGTCGCCAACCGGCGCGGCCCCGCGGCCGCCGGTCTCATCGGCTTCCTCGTCAACTCCCTGGCCCTGCGCATCGATCTGTCCGGTTCCCCGAGCGCCGCCGAGGCCGTCACCCGTACCCGCGCGGTCCTGCGGGCCGCCCTGGCCCACCAGGACCTGCCCTTCGAACGCGTCGTGGAACTGGTCAACCCGCCCCGCAGCGCGTCCCGCACGCCGCTGTTCCAGACCATGGTCGCCTGGACGCCCGACCGGCGGAACCTGCTGCGGCTGCCCGGTGTGACGGTGGAGCCCCTGCCCATCCGGCACGCCCCCGCGAAGTTCGACCTCGCGCTGTCCCTGACGGAGTCCGAAGGCCGGGTCGTAGGACACCTGGACTACGCGACGGCCCTCTACGACGCCACCACGGCCCGGCGCTGGGCGGACCACCTGCGGCACCTGCTCGCCGACATGGCCCGCCACCCCGACCGCGACATCGCGGCACTGGAACTGATGGACGCGGACGAGCAGCGGGCACTGCTCGCCGACTGGGACGCGACGGGGGCCCTCCCGGCGGGCGGAGAAGCGGCGGTCCCGACACCACCCGGCCACGCGCCGGCCGCACAGGCACCGCGCGGCCTCGAAGAACCGGCGGCCTTCGCCGCGCCCGGCGCGTCTGCCGGGTCCGGCGCCTCTGCTGTGCGGGGCGCGTCCGCTGTGCCCAGCGTCTCCGCCGTGCCCGGCAGTTCCGCTGCGTCCGCTGTGCCCGGTGTCTCCGCTGGCAGTTCCGCCGCGTCCGGCAACTCCGCCGCGTCCGGCAACTCCGCCGCGTCCGGCAACTCCGCCGTGCCCGGCAGCTCCGCCGTGCAAGCCGCGTCCGGTGTCTCCGCCGCGTCCGCTGTGCCCGGTGTCTCCGCTGCGCTCGGCAGTTCCGCTGCGTCCGCTGTGCCCGCCGTGCCCGGCACCCCCGCCGCCCTCGCCGTGCCCGGCACCCCCGCCGCTCCCAGCTCCCCCCTCTCCACCCCCAACCCCTTCCTCACCGCCCCCGGTCTCGTCCCCCTCTTCGAAGCTCAGGTCCGGGTCCGTGGGGAGTGGCCGGCGGTTGTCGCGCCGGGCGGGGAGACGCTGACGTACGCGGTGCTCGACCGTCGTGCCAACCGGCTCGCGCACGCCCTCGTCGCCCGCTCCGTTCGCCCCGGTGACGTGGTGGGACTGCATGCCACCCGGTCCGCCGAGCTGGTCGTGGGCATTCTCGGGATCCTGAAGGCGGGCGCCGCCTGGCTGCCGCTCGATCCCGGGCAGCCCGGCGAGCGGCTGGCCGGTATGGCCAAGGACGCCGCCTGCCGGGCCGTGCTGAGCGACCGGCGCGCCGGTGACCGCCCGGAGCAGTGGCTGGACCTGGCCACGACCGAGGCGGAGGGCGCGACCGGGGAGCACCCGCCGCCCGGCATCGGCCATGTGCCCGACCGCCTGGCCTACGTCATCTTCACGTCCGGCTCCACCGGGCGGCCCAAGGGCGTGGCGGTCGAACACCGCAGCGTGCTCAGCCTCTTCGCCAACTGGCACGCCCGCATGGGCACCGTGCCCGGCGAGGCCGGCTCCGCCTGGTCCAGCATCGGCTTCGACGCCTCGGTGCACGAACTGCTGCTGCCGCTGACCACCGGGGGCGTGCTCCACATCGTCCCGGAGGAACTGCGCGGTGACCCGGAGGAGTTGCTGGGGTGGATGCGTGAGCACCGCGTCGCTCAGGCGTTCCTGCCGCCGGCGTACGTGAAGTGGATCGACGAGGACCCGGCCGGGCGGCTGCGCGGACTGCGGCTGCGCACGCTGCTGACCGGCGTCGAGCCGATCCCGGAGGCGGCCCTGCACCGTATGACGCGGCACCTGCCGGGCCTGCGGGTCTGCTTCGGCTACGGGCCGACCGAGGCGACGCTGTACAGCACCGCCTACTACGATCCCCGGCCGCTGGACCGCCCCTGCCCGATCGGGCGGCCGCTGGCCGGCAGCCGCCTGTACGTGCTCGACGCCCGCATGCGGCCCGTCCCGCCCGGCGTGGTCGGCGAGGTCTATCTGGGCGGCGCCTGCCTCGCCCGGGGGTACCTCAACCGTCCCGACCTCACGAAGGAACGTTTCCTTCCGGACCCGTTCGTCCCCGGCGAACGCATCTACCGCACCGGAGACCTCGCCCGCCGTCTCCCGGACGGCAACGCCCACTACGCGGGGCGCGCGGACGATCAGGTCAAGCTACGCGGGTTCCGTATCGAGCCGGGCGAGGTGGAGGCGGCACTCACCGCCCTGCCCGGCGTCCGCGAGGCCGTGGTCCTCGCCGACCGCGACCCGGCCGGACAGCCCCGGCTGGTCGCGGGGATCGGACGGGGCACCGCCGCCGCCCGCACCGCGCACGAGTGGCGCACGGCCCTGTCCCGGCGGCTGCCCGACTACATGATCCCGGCCGTCTTCCTCGACCTGCCCGCCCTCCCGCTGAACCGCAGCGGAAAACTCGACCGGCCCGCCTTGTTGCGCCTGGCCGGCGAGCACGGCGCGAGCCGGGTGAACACGGCCAGCCCCCGCGACGGCGTCGAGCACCGCCTGTACCGGATCTGGCAGGACATCCTGCTGCACCCGGACATCGGTATCGGCGACAACTTCTTCGACATCGGCGGCACTTCGCTGTCGGCCATCAAGATGGCGCACGCCGTCACCGAGGCCTTCGGCCGGCCGCTGCCGGTCGCCGAGGTCATGCTGCATCCCACGATCGAGGCGCTCGGCGGACGCCTGCGCGGGCAGGGCACGGTCCGGGAGACGGGCAGTGTCATCGCGTTCCGGGCGGGCACCGGGCCCCGGGTGGTCTGCGTCCACCCGGCCGGCGGCACCGCCTTCTGCTACCTGCCGCTGGCCCGGCACCTGCCCGAGAGCGTCGGCCTGTGCGGCATCCAGTCACCGGGCGTCAATCCCGGTGAGGAGGTGCTGCCGACGGTCGAGGCGATGGCGGAAACGTATCTGCGGCTGCTGGAGCCACTGGGGGAGGGCCCCTTGGTACTGACCGGCCTGTCCTACGGCGGACTCGTCGCCCACGCGATGGGACGCCTGCTGACCCGGGCCGGGCGCGGTGACGTCAGCGTGGTCCTGCTCGACACGCAGGCCGGCGACGACCCCGCCGCCCGCGCCGGCATCACCCCGGTGGACTTCGGCGAGTTCCGCGACAAGCTGGTGAGGTTCAACGGAATGTACCCCGGCATCGACGACGCCCAGATCGAGCGGTACTTCCGCATCTACAACCACAACCGCCTGACCGCTCGCGACCACGACCCGGCCGTGTCCCCGGCCCGCCTGGTCCTCGCCCAGGCGGTTCCGGGCGGCGCGGACACCCCCGAGCACGCGCAGGTCCGTGACTTCTGGCAGCGGCGCGCCGCCGGCGACTTCCGGGTGGAGACGCTGGACTGCGACCACTGGGAGGTGCTGGAGGCTCCGCACCTCTCCCGTGTCGCGGACCTGCTCACCGCGGAACTCCGCCGGCACGGCGCCCTCTTGCCCGACCGGACGACCACAACTCGTCCGGCGGCCGTGGCCGGCTTCGGCGGGGAGGCACGATGAACACCGATTCCGCCCGGACCGGGACGCCCGCTGTCGTGGCACCCGCCACCCCGACCCCCTCCTCCCTCGCCGACGCCGTGCTCGCCCAGGTCCGCCGAACGCCGGACCTGCCCGCTGTCGAGGACGGGGGCGTGGTCCTCGACTACGCGGGGCTGGAGCGGGCCAGTGGCCGGGTCGCCGGCCGGCTGCGCGGGGCCGGAGTACGGCCCGGTGACGCGGTCGCCGTGTGCCTGCCCAGATCGTGGCGGCTGGTGTGCGTCATGCTCGGCATCCGCCGTCTCGGCGCGACCGTCGTCCCGCTCGACCGGCTCAGCCCGCCGGAGCGGCAACGGCACATCCTCACCGACGCGCAGGCGGTGGCCGTCGTACACGACGACGGTGACGGCGGCACGCACCAGCCCGCCCTGCCCACCGGCGTCCGCGCACTGGAGGTGGCCGCACTGGTCGGCGACGACGAGCCCGCCACAAGCCCCCGCCCACCGGTCAGCGCGCCGGCCCCGTCCCCCGTGGCCTTCCTCTTCTACACCTCCGGTACCACCGGTCGCCCCAAAGGTGTCGAGGTGACCGACGCGGGTGTGCGGCGGCTGGCCGAGGCGGGATACATCAGGCTCGGGGCCGGGGTCCGTTACGGCTGTCTGGCCAACCCGGCGTTCGATGCGATCAGTTTCGAGGTGTGGGTGCCGTTGCTCACCGGCGGGACCTGTGTCGTGCTCGGTGAGCGCGCGGTGCACGATCCCCGGCTGCTGGCCGCCGAGTTGCGGGAGCGCCGCGTCGGCACCCTGTTCCTGACGACCGCCCTGTTCAACGCCGTCGTCGAGAAGGTGCCCGACTGTTTCGCCGCCGCCCAGCAGGTGCTCATCGGCGGGGAGCAGCTCAACGCCCGCCTGATCCGCCGCTGGTACGAGGCCAACCCCGGATCCGGCGCCGTACTGCACAACGTGTACGGGCCGACCGAGGCGACGACCTTCGCCCTGTGCCACGCCGTCCCGAGGGACTTCACCGGCGACGTGGTGCCCGTCGGCACCGCCCTGCCCGGCACCGGCATCACCGTACGCACCACCGACGGACGCGCCGCCGAACCCGGTGAGGTCGCCGAACTCCTGCTGTCCGGGCCCGCGCTGGCCCTCGGCTACCGCAACCTCCCGCAGGAGACAGCCCGGCGCTTCGTACGGCTGCCCGACCCGGACGGCGGCGAGACGCGCTGGTACCGGACCGGAGACCTGGTACGGCAGGACGCCGACGGCCGTGTCACCTACGTGGGCCGGGCCGACCGGCAGGTCAAGGTGCGCGGCTTCCGCATCGAACCCGGCGAGGTGGAGCGCCGCATCCTGGCCCACCCCGCCGTCCGGCAGGCGTACGTGTGCACCCGGCGCGACGAGGACGGCCGCAACGAACTCCTCGCCTTCCTGGTGCCGGCGGAACAGCTCGCCGAGGACGCCTACGACGCGTACGACCGGCATCTCGCCGCCGCCCTGCCCCCGTACATGCGCCCGCACCACACCCACCTCGTCGACGCGCTGCCCCGGACGGCCAACGGCAAGGTGGACCAGGCCGCCCTGCTGTCCGGTGCCGGGGAGCCGTGGCGTGGGCGGGGCCGGGACGCCGTACCCGTCACGGCCGCTCAGCGGCGCCTCCTGGATCTCGCCGAGGAGGTGCTGGGGGTCACCGGACTGCGCCCGGACGACCGGTGGATACCCAGTGGCGGCGACTCGCTGAAGGCGCTGCGGTTCCGGTTCGAGATCCAGCGGCGTTCCGCCGTCGACATCCCGCAGGAACTGGTGCTGCGGGGGGACTTCGCCGCCGTCGCCGACGCCGTACGGGATCCCGCCGCGTCCGCCGGCGACCATCCGCCCGTGCCCGCGCCCACCGGCGAGCCCACCGCGCCGGCCACCGGCGAGCAGGAGCGGCTGTGGCTGCTGCACCAGCGCGATCCCCTGGACGCCTCGTACGACGTGCCGCTCGCCTTCGAGGTGCGCGGCCCGGTCGACCTGCGGACCCTGCGCGCAGCGGTCCGCGCGCTGGTCGAGCGGCATCCGGCGCTGCGCACCCGGCTCCTGCCCACCGCCCAGGGCCTGCGGCAGCACGTCGACGCGCCCTACGATCCCTGGGAGCCCGACCCCCGGGAGCCGTTCGACGCCCTGCCCGGGGAGCCCTGGCAGGACACCGCCGACCGCTTCTTCGCCCGCCGTTTCGACCTGCGCGACAGCCGGATGCTGCGGGCCGCCTGGCTGCCCGGGGACGACGGCGGCGTCCTGCTGCTGCATCTGCACCACGTCGCCGTGGACGGCTGGTCGTTGAACATCCTCTTCCGCGATCTCACGACCGCCTGCACAGGCGGTCAGGAGCGGCCGGACCCGGCCGCCGTGAGCCCGCTGGAGTTCGCGCACTGGCAGCGGGCCTGGCACGCGACCCCCGCCTACGCGCGCCGCCGCTCCCGGCTGCGCGACCAGCACCACCGCCACGACGACCCGTCACCGGCCCTGGACACCGCCTGCCTGGGCGAACGCCCCGCCGCCCGGCTGCTGCGCACCACCCTGGACACCGGACGCCGGGCTGCGCTGGACCGGGTGGCCGCCGAGCGCGGCATGACCAGGTTCGAGCTGCTGCTGCCCGCCTTCGCCTGGGCGCTGTACGGCGTGACCGGCCAGTCCCGCCCGCTGATCGCCGCGCCCGTGGCGGGCCGGCACCGGCCGGAGTTCGAGACGTGCGTCGGCATGTTCGCCAACACCGTGCTCGTGCCGGCGCACCTGGAGCCGCACACCCCGCTCGGCGACCAGCTGCACCGGCACGCCGCCTCGGTGCGCGCGGTGCTGGACGGCCAGGACGTCGCCCTCGCCGACGTACTGGCCGACCAGGCCTTCCGTGAGCGCAGGCCGCTGTTCGACTTCCTGTTCGTGCTGGAGAACACCGAGTTCGACGCGTTCCGGGTGCCGGGCTGCCAGGTGCGGCCGGTGTGGCCGAGGCCGCTGGGCGCCAAGTGCGCGCTGACCCTGTCGGTGGTGGAGCATGAGTCCGGGTTCGACTGCCTGTGGGAGTACCGCGACGACATCGGCGCCGAACGGGCCGAGGCGGCGGCCCGGCTCTTCCGCGAGGCGGTCGACCGGCTCGCCGACGGCGCGGACACCACCCTGCACGAGCTGGTCGCGTCCTATCGGCGCGGCCTGCCCGAGACCGGCCGGGGCCCCGAGCCCGCCGCCGGTTTCACCACCGTCGCCGAGGGCTTCGCCGAGCAGGTCCGGCGCACCCCCGACGCCCCGGCCGTCGCCGCCGGTGACACCACGCTGACGTACGCCGAACTCGACGCGCACGCGGCGGCCCTGGCCGCCGGCCTGGCCGCCCGCCACGACCTGCCCGACGACCCCGGCGCCCCGGCCGCCGTCGCCCTCTACCTGCCGCCCTCGCCGGAACACGTCGTGGCCCTCCTGGCCGCCGCCCGCCTCAACCTCACGGTCGTACCGCTCGACCCGGCCTATCCGCGCTCCCTGCTGCGGCACGTCCTCGACCAGGCCGACCCGGTGTGCGTCCTCGTCACACCCGAGCGCGTCGCGGACCTCGACCCGATCGCGCCGCCCCACCTCGCGCGCCACCCCCTGACCCTGACCGGCATTCCGGCGCCGGTACCCACCGCGGCCACACCGGCGCACGAGGGCCGCCGCCCGCTGTACACGCTGTTCACCTCCGGCTCCACCGGCACCCCCAAGGGCGTCCAGGTGTACGACCGGACCCTGTGCAACCTGCTGCACTGGCAGCGCGGCGCCGGCGGCCTGTCCCGCCCGGCCGTCACCCAGCAGTTCTCGATGCTGTCCTTCGACGTCTCCTTCCAGGAGATCTTCACCACCCTGTGCGCGGGCGGCCTGCTCCGCCTCGTGGACCCCGCGTGGCGGCAGGACATGCCCGCCCTGCTGGAGCAGCTGGAGACCGGCGGAGCGGAGCGGATCTTCCTGCCGTACGTGGCGCTCCAGCTGCTCGCCGAGCACGGCGTGCGCACGGGCCGCCATCCCTCGCGGCTGCGCGAAGTGATCACCGCCGGCGAGCAGTTGGTGTGCACCGACGCCATCCGCGGCTGGTTCGCCGGCCTGCCCGGAGCCCGTCTGTTCAACCACTACGGCCCGACGGAGACCCATGTCGTCAGCGGTCTGTGCCTGGACGGCGACCCGGACGCGTGGCCGTCGCGTCCGGCCATCGGCCGGCCGGTCGCGGGTGCCGTGCTGCGGGTGGTCGACGAGGGCGGCCACCCCGTCCCGCCCGGCGCCACCGGACACCTGCTGATCGGCGGGCTCATGACCGGGCGCTGCTACCTCGGCGACACCGGCCTCAACCGCACCCGCTTCACCGACGACCCCGAACTGGGCACCTTCTACCGCAGCGGTGACCTGGCCCGCTTCGACGCGCAGGGCCTGCTGCACTACGCCGGACGCGAGGACACCCAGGTCAAACTGAGCGGCCACCGGCTGGAACTGGGCCAGGTGGAGGCCGCGCTGCTGGAGCACCCCGCGATCACCAACGCGGTCGTGACCGTCGTGGACGGCGCCCTGGTGGCCTGCCTCCAGTGCCGGGGCGACGACCCCGACCCCGCGGACCTGACCCGCCACCTCGCCGGGCGGCTGCCCGCCCACGCGCGCGTGGCCCGCTTCCGGCGGCTGACCGCGCTGCCGCGCACCCCGAGCGGAAAACTGGACCGCCGGGCGGCACCCGGCGCTCCCGGCCACGACCTGACCCCCCGGAGCGGCACCCTCCGGAAGAGCCCTCCGGCCGCGCTGGAGGAACGGCTCGCCGCCCTGTTCACGGACGCCACCGGCAAGACGGTCGACGCCCGGCAGCGGTTCTTCGACGCCGGTGCCACCAGCCTGGACCTGATGCGCTTCCACCTGCGCTGCGCGGGCGAGGGCGACCTCCCCTTCGACGTGCCCGACCTCTTCGAACACGTCACCATCGGGGAGCTGGCCCGCGCCGTCGAGTCCCGCCGGGGGTCCGCGACACCGCCGCCGGCACGGCAGACGGCCGGAGCAGCGGCCGTTCGCGCCGCGTACGACGGTGACGCCCGCGCGGACACCCCCGGCCGCCCGGAGCCCGTCGCCGTCATCGGCATGGCCGTACGTCTGCCGGGCGCCCCCGACCTGGCCGCCTTCTGGGACCTGGTCACCTCGGGCGGACGCGGCATCGAGCACTTCCCCGCGGCCGGCGGCCGGGTCGGCGCCCGCAGCCAGCTGGACGGGCCGCTGTCCTTCGACCCGGCCCGGTTCGGCATCAGCCCGGCCGAGGCCCGCCTGATGGACCCCCAGCAGCGGCACCTCCTGATGAGCTGCGTGGAGGCGCTCGCGCACGCCGGACTCGCCGACCCCGCCGCGCGGCGCGTGGGCATCGTGGCCGCCTGCGGCGAGGACACCTACGGCCGGTGCATGCTCCACGAGGCCGACCCGGCGTCCCTGCCCGACGCCTTCCGGCTGGCCCTGCACCACGAGAAGGACTTCCTGGCCACCAAGGCCGCCTACCATCTGGGCCTGACCGGCCCCGCGTTCAGCGTGCAGTCGGCCTGCTCCAGCTCGCTCGTCGCCGTGCACGTCGCCGCCGGGCTGCTCCGGCAGGGCGACGCCGACGTGATGCTCGCCGGCGGTGTCCTCGTGGACCCGGACCTGAGCGACGGCTACACCTACCGGCCGCAGCACATCTTCTCCCCGGACGGACACTGCCGGCCCTTCAGCGCGGACGCCGCCGGAACCGTCGGCGGCAGCGGGGTCGGCGTCGTCGTCCTCAAACCGCTCTCCCTGGCCCGCCGCGACGGCGACACCGTCTACGCCGTCGTCACCGGGTCGGCCGTCAACAACGACGGCTCCCGCAAGCTCGGGTACAGCGCCCCGTCGGTGCCCGGCCAGCGGGACGCCATCGAGACGGCCGTACGGCGCGGGGGACGAGGCAGCGGCGACCTCGGCTACGTGGAGGCGCACGGCACCGGCACCCGGCTGGGGGACCCGGTGGAGGCCGCCGCCCTGCGCCAGGCGTACGGCCTCGGGGACGGGGCCCGGCTCGCGCTGTCCTCGGTCAAGAGCCAGATCGGGCACCTCGGTGCGGCGGCCGGCGTGGTCGGACTGGTCCGTGCCGTGCTCGCCGCGCACCACGGGATCGTCCCGCCCACCGTGGACTTCGACCGGCTGGGCCCCGAGCTGGAGGGCGGCCCGTTCCGCGTGCCCACCGAGGCCGAGCCCTGGCCGACGCCGGGTCCGCGCGTGGCCGCGGTGAGCAGCTTCGGCATCGGCGGGACCAACGCGCACCTGCTGCTGGAGGCACCGGACGGGACGAGCGGCGCGGGCAATGAGGTCCCCCCGGTGCCCTGTCTGCCGCTCTCCGCGGGCAGCCCGGAGGCGCTGCGCGCGGACGGCCGCCGCATCGCCGACCACCTGACCGCACACCCCGAGAACTATCCCCGGGTACTGCGCCACCTCCAGGCGGGCCGCCCCGCCCTCGCCCACCGGGCCGCCGCGGTCTGCCCCGACGTGGAGTCGGCCGTGTCCTGGCTGCGCTCGCTCACGCCCACCCGTCCGCCGGCGTCCGACGTCCATGTCGTCGCCGAGCACCACGACCCGCGGGAACTGGCCGACGCCTGGACGAGGGGCCACACCATCACCTGGCCCCCGGGCCCGGCACCGGCCCCGTGGAACTTCCCGCCGCCTGCCTTCGACCTGGCCGAGTACGACTTCCCGCGCCGGGTCGTGGCATCGGGTGGGGAGGGCACCGGTGGCGTCGCTCACGAGCGGGCGCGCGAGGCCGGCCGGGAGGGTGCGCGGGGCACCGGCCACGAGGCCGCGTGCGGGGATGACGCTCCGGTCGTCGCCGGTGCCGGTGCCGGTGCCGGTGCCGGTGCTGGTGTCGGGTGGCCCGTCCGGCTTCCCGCCGACCGCTGGTTGCATCAGCCGCTGTGGGTGCGGCTGCGCAGGGCCAGGGGGAACTCGGGTGAGGGTGCCGTGTCGCGCCGTACCGCCGTGGTCGTCGTACCGCCCGGAACGGGGTCCGAGGCATGGCGGGAACTGGAGCGGCACTACGCGCGGGTGGTACTGGTGCGGGCCGGCGACACGTTCGTCCGCCGGGACGGTACCGCCTACGAGGCCGACCCGGCCGATCCCGCCCAGCTCGCGGCGCTGCTCGCCGAGCTGACCCCGGCCGGCGGCGCCGGTGCGGACTGGCTGCACGCCCTGCCGCTCGCCGTCCGCGGTGAGGTCGGCCGGCGCTCCCTGGAGACCGCCCGGTGGGCGTGCCTGGACACGGTGGCGGCCCTGTGCCGGGCCCTGGCGGACGTTCCCGCCGCCCGGCGGCCCCGCGTGTGGCTGCTGTCGTACGAGGCACAGCCGGTCACCGGTGAGGTCGCGCGCCCGGAGGCGGGCCTGCTCGCCGCGGCGGTCCGGGTGCCCCGCCAGGAGCTGGGACTGTCCCTGCGCTGGGCCGACCTGCCGGGTCCCGAACCGGCCGACTGGGCGTCGTATCTGCCGGATCTGTGTGATCTGCCTGACCTGCCGGACCTCCCGGGCGAGAAGCGGGACGGGGACGCGGCGCGGTCCGAGCCGGAGCTCGCCCTGCGCGGCGGGTACTGGTGGCGGCGCAGCGTGCAGCCGGTCCCCGTGCCGGTCGCCTCCCGTCCGCGCTCCAGCCGCACCGGAACCCATCTCGTCCTGGGCGGCACCGGGGGCATCGGCGGCACCATCGCCGCCGACCTGCTGCGGCAGTCGGCCGGCAACCGGGTGGTCCTGGTCGCACGCCGGCGCGCCCTTCCCGCGGTGCCGGCGCCCTGGTCCGACCGGGTCACCCTGGTGCGAGCGGATCTCGCCGACGAAGCGCCGGAACTGATCGCCGACCGGCTCGCACCCCATCTCGACGGGCTCGTCGGCATCGTGCACGCCGTGGGCATCGCCGCCGGCGGACTGCTCGTACGCCGTGACCGGGCGAAGGCCCGTCGGCTTACGGCGGCGAAACTGGGCGCCGCCCTGCTCACCGAGCGCCTGATCGCCGCGTACCGCCCCGACCACGCCGTCTACTGCTCGTCCATGTCGGCCCGGTTCGGTGGCGTCGGCCTCTTCGACTACGCGGCGGCGAACGGTCTCCTGGACGCCTTCGCCCACTACGCGCCCGGCACCGGCGCCGGCCGCACCACCCGGGTGTCGATCGGCTGGGACGCCTGGCGGGAGGCCGGTATGGCGTGGGACGTACCGGCCCCGGACGCCCGGCACAAGCACCACCTCACCGTGGCCCTCACCCCGGAAGAAGGCGCGGCGGTCTTCGGCCAGGCGCTGGAGCTGGGGCTGCCGCACCTGATGGTGAACACCACGCCGTTGTCCGAGGCCGGCGTGTTCTACGAGCGGATACCGACGGCGGCCCAGGCCCCGGCGGCGGCTCCGGCTCCGGCCCCGGCCGCGGCTCCGGAACCCGCGGCCACAGCACCGGTTCCGGCACCGGCCCCGGCGGCGACACAGCCACCGGCGGCGGCCCAGGTCCCGGCGGCGGCACCGGCCCCGGCCCAGGCCCCGGCGGCGGCACCGGCCCCGGCCCAGGCCCCGGCTCCGGCTCCGGCCCCGGCTCCGGCCCCGGCCCCGGCTCCGGAACCGGCCACAGCACCGGCCCCGGCCCCGGCCGCGACACAGCCACCGGCGGCGGCCCAGGTCCCGGCGGCGGCCCAGACCCCGGCCGCGACACAGCTACCGGCGGTAGCCCAGGTCCCGGCGGCGACGCAGCCACCGGTGGCGGCCCCGGCCCAGGCCCCGGTCGGAGCCCCGGCCCCGGCCCCGGCCCCGGCCGCGGCCCCGGCTTCGGCCGCGGCTCCGGAACCGGCCGCAGCACCGGTTCCGGCACCCGCACCGGTTCCGGCACCCGCACCGGTTCCGGCACCCGCACCGGTTCCGGCACCCGCACCGGTTCCAGCGCCCGCCCCGGTTCCGGTGCCCCCGCCGGCCACGGCGCAGCCACCAGCGGCCACCACCGCCCCGGCCGCACGCCCGTCCCCCGACCCTCTCCCCCAACTCACCGCCACCACAGCCCGCTTGCTCGGCCTGCCCGGGATCGATCCCGACGCCCCTCTGTACGACCTCGGTGCCGACTCGCTGACCCTGCTCGACCTCCTGGACGAGGTGAAACGGCGGTTCGGTGCCGACCTCGACCTGTCCCGGCTCAGTCACCGCGTGACCCTCACCGAGATCGCCGGCCATCTGCGCACCCGGACCCACCCGGCGCCCGGCGGCACGGCGGCGCCGGTGGACATCGAGGTGTGGCAGCGCGGCACGAGCGCCGACGTGCTCTGCCTGGTCCATCCCGTCGGCGGTGACATCCAGGCGTACCGTCCGCTGGTGTCGGCGCTGCCGCCCGGACCGACCGTCTGTCTGATCCCCGACCCGGCGCTGCGCGACCCGGACCGGCCCGCCTGGTCGGTCGACGAGCGCGCCGCGCACTATCTCGCGGCCGTCCGCGCCGCGTTCCCGCCGGCCGCTCACCGGCTGCGCCTCGCCGGCTGGTCCTTCGGGGCCTGGACCGCGCTGTCGATGGCCGCCCTCGCCGAGGCCGACGGCGACCCGGTCCCCGGCCTCTACCTCCTGGACCCGCCGCCGCCCGACGCCGGACCACGGCTGGCCGCCTACGACGAGCGGCAGGTCGACGCCGTCTTCGCGCGCGAGCTGGCCGGCAACCGGGCGGGACCGCTGACCGAACGGGGCCGCGGTCACGCGGAGCGCCTCGCCCGCTGCTGCCGGGCCAACCTGGCGGCCATGGCCGGGCACCGGCCGCCCCGGCTGACCCGTACGCCGGCCGCCCTGTGGCTGGCCGGGCGGCCCGTGCCGGACGCGCACGCCCTCGCCCCCGAGCCCGCCGCGGCGGCGCGCTGGCGCGACCACCTGCCGCCGTCCGCCCGCGTCCTGCGCGTCGACACCGATCACTACGGGCTGGTCGGCCCGGACCGGGTGACCGGGATCGCGTCCCTCATCGGCGCGGACCTCGCCCCGCACGGCCGTACCCGGGAGGCATCCCACCCGCCCGTCCCCGCCGAGTCCCGCCCGCTGTAGCGGATCACCCCGGTCCAGTGGACGACCCGGATCACCAGGAGGAACCCCCCTCGTGCAACACCCCTACGCCCGCCTCCCCGACCGCTCCTTCTGGCGCACCGCGGTCGCCGAACGGCCGCCCGCGGACATCCAGGACCTCTGGACGCCGAAGTTCCCCATCGGCCAGGACGCCCCGGTCATCACCGCCGGCTCCTGCTTCGCCCGGCACATCGGACCCGCCCTGCTGCGGGAGGGCATGCACTGGTACGACGCCGAGCCCCCGCCTCCCGGACTCACCGAGGAGGCCCGGCAGGCCCGCGGCTACCGCCGTTTCTCCTTCCGCACCGGCAACATCTACACCGCGGCCGGGCTGCGCCAGTGGTTCGCCTGGGCGCTCGGGCGGCAGACGCCGCCCGCCGAGGTCTGGCGGGACGCGGACGGCCGCTTCCACGACCCGTACCGCCCCACCGTCGAACCCGACGGCTTCTCCTCGCCCGAGGAGGCGCTGGCCTCCCGCCAGGTCACCCTCGACGCGGTCCGCCGCGCCCTGGCCACGGCCGACGTGCTGGTCTTCACGCTCGGCCTGACCGAGGCCTGGCACGACACGGCGGACGGCACCGTGCTGCCGATGTGCCCGGGCACGGTCCGGGGCACCTTCGACCCGGACCGGCACCGCCTGCGCAACCACACGGTCGCCGAGGTGCACCGCGATCTGACGGCGGCCCTCGCCCTGGCGCGGGAGGCCGGTCCCCGGCTGCGTACCGTCCTCACGGTGTCGCCGGTGCCGCTGACCGCGACCGCCACCGGCGCGCACGCCCTCGTGGCCACGACCCACTCCAAGTCCGTTCTGCGGGCGGCGGCAGGACAGCTGGCGGCGGAGCTGGAGCACGTCGACTACTTCCCCTCCTACGAGATCGTCACCGGCTTCCCCTACCGGGCGGCGTTCTACGAGCCCAACCTGCGCACGGTCAGCGCCGACGGGGTGGCCTTCGTGATGCGGCACTTCCTGGACGGGCTGCACGGCCGGTCCCACCGCCCGGAACACACCCCCGACCCCACCCCCACCCCCACCCCGGATGCCGGCGGAGAGGACACCTGGTGTGACGACGCCGTACTCGACTACTACAGCCGCGACCACGGCCCCGGCCACGCCCCGGGCCCCGGCCACGCCCCGGGCCCCGGCCACGCCCCGGGCCCCGGCCACGCCCCGGGCCCCGGCCACGCCCCGGGCCCCGGCCACACCCCCGGCCCGGTTCCTGCTCCTCGGTGACTCGCACGCGGCGTGCGCCGGGCGGGCCGCCGAAGCCGCCGGACTGGCCTTCCAGGGCGGTCCGGTGGGCTCCGGGCGCGACTTCCTCGGGCCCTTCTTCGACCCGGACGGCCCGGACGTCGTCTTCCGCGACGCCGAGGCCCAGCGGCTGTACCGCCGGTTCCTCGACGCGCTGGACGTGCCCTCGCTGGACCGGCTGCCGGTGCCGCTGGTGTGCACGTTCGGCCTGAGCGCGCACACCATCGCCACCCGGGAGAACTGGGCCGTCCACCGCGACGCGCAGGGTGCGTACGCCCCCGGGTTCCTGGGCAGCGACCTGTTCGCCGCGCTGGTGCGGGCCACGGCGCGCGGCGCGCTCGCCTTCTACGAGCACGCCGTCGGGCTCGGCCTGCGCGTCCTGGCCCTGATGCCTCCGCAGCGGGTCCCCGCCATGTCCGACCCGGCGGTCTTCTTCGCGGCCCAGCACGTCCTGCACGCGGAACTGGCCGCGCGCGGTGTGGAGATCGTCGACCTGCGGGCCCGGGTCACCGACCGCTCGGGACTCCAGCGCCCCGCGTTCTGCGCGGCCGACGACCCCATCCACGGCAACCTCGCCTTCGGCCGCCTGCTGGTCGCCGACCTGCTCGACCACGGACTGTGACCCGGCCCCACCGCCCCTGGGCACCTTTCGCACCCCATTCCTGAGGAGGAAGCACGTGGAGGAGTACGCACTGCAGGCCGTCGAGCGCCTGACGACCCGGCCGCCGGAGCCGTACGAGACCCTCTCGGTCCGGACGATCACCCCGGTGCTCGGCGCGGAGGTGTCCGGTCTGGACCTCTCCCGGGAGCTGACACCGCAGCAGGAGAAGGAGGTCAAGCACGCGTTCCTCGCCCATCACGTGCTCGTCTTCCGGGACCAGGACCTCACCCCCGAGCAGCACAAGCGGTTCGCCGGCCTCTTCGGCGAGCTGCACCCCGTGGCGCTCCCGGCCGAGGGCTCCGATCCGTACGTCCTGGAGATCAAGGCCACCAAGGAGTCCCGGATGGTCGCCGGTGACGGCTGGCACGCCGACGGCACCGCCGACCCCGCCCCCTCCCTGGGGTCCATGCTGCACCTCACCACGGTCCCCGGGGGCGGCAGCGGCGGGGACACCATGTTCGCCAACATGCACCTGGCCTACGAACTGCTCTCCCCGGCGCTGCGCGCCTTCCTCGACGGTCTGACCGCCGTGCACGACGGCGCCCTGCCCTGGGCGGCGGCGGGCCTGACCCCGCCCGCGGAGTACGACGTCCCGCGCACCGAACACCCCGTGGTGGTCCGGCACCCGGAGACCGGCCGCAAGCTGCTGTTCGTCAACGCCCCCTACACCTCGCACATCACCCAGCTGTCCCGCGCCGAGAGCACCGCCCTGCTCGACCTGCTGTACGCGCACGTCGCCCGCACCCCGCTGCTGCAGTGCCGGGTCCGGTGGGAGCCCCGCACCCTGGTGTTCTGGGACAACCGCTGCGTCCAGCACCACGCGGTGTGGGACTACTTCCCGCACACCCGCCACGGCCGTCGCGTGGCCATCGAGGGCACCCGCCCGCAGGCCTGACTCCCACCGCACCGGCGGGGGAAGGAGACGAAGACGCAGATGAGCACGGATGCCGTGGGGGCCGAGGCCTTCCTGGCCGCGCTGACCACCGCCGCCCCCGCGCCTCCAGCGGACACGCGCGTACCGGACGGGGTGTGGCACCTGCTGACCGCCCTGTACGAGGAGCTGCCGGGCCCGGTCGCGGACGGCTGGGCCCGCGCTGTGCACGGCGCCCTGCGGGCCGGGCCGCCGGCGGGCGGGCTGTGGGCGGTGCACGCCTGGCAGGCCGGCACCGTCCTGCCGCTGCTGGCCACGGCGTGGCCGGACGACGCGTCCGGCGCGGTGGCCGACCTGGCGGCGCTGCACCGCGCGGCCACCCGCGCCCCGGTGGCGTACGACAGCTGGCAGACGGCCCTGCGGCCGGTGCTGCTGCGCGTGTACGGGGCGGCGTACGACCACCGCTCCGCCTACGCCGAGGCGCACACCAACGCGCGCTCCTACGCCCTGGCCCACGGACACACCCCGGCCGAGGCCGACGCGTACGGGCACCGGTACGCCGGACTCAGCACGGACGCGAACGCGGCGTCCTTCGCCGAGGCCCACGCGCGAGCGGTGGGCGACGCCCTGGCCCTCGCCTACGCCGGTGACCGCGCCGAGCCCTACGCGGCGACGTACCCGGCCGCCCAGGTCCGCGCGGTGGTCCGCGCCCTCGAACGTCCCGCGCCCCCGGCCCCCGCCGACGCGGCCGGGACCGGCACGGCCGGAGAACCACAGCCCGCGGTCACGCTGGCTCACGGGCTCACCGACGTCCTGCGGCTCCACCGGGACCCACGCGGTGCGGGGGGTGACACGGAAGCTCCCGTCGACGTCCCGGCTGCGCCGGCCCGGTGATCCGGCGTCAGGGCGTGCGGAGCAGGTCCGCCGCCCGCTCGGCTATCGCGAACACCGTGGCGTTGGTGTTGGCCGACACGATCGTCGGCATGACCGAGGCGTCGGCCACCCGCAGGCCCTCGTCGTCCCGGACGTCCCCGCCGGGCTGGGCCTCCTCGCCCCGCCACGTTTCCGTGTGCATCAACAGTCAGCCTTCTCTGCGCAGAAACATATGGCGCGCCTTGTTGAATCTATAGGTGCGTGACACGTTACTTCATATGTGTGAGGGGGCTCCCGCGCGTCCCGCGACCGCCGGGTACGACCGTCAGATGACGTATGGGAAAGCAGAGACACGGCCAGCATGATGGGTGCGCGGGCCGGGGTGGCGCGTGGGCGACCCTGGCCCGAGGAATGGGAAGCGAACAGATGAAACAGCCGCGGAAAACGCACCTCACCTCCGGCGCCACCTACTGGATCGGGAAACGGCTACCGCTGCTGATCTCGTGCGAATTCTCGTACGACGTGCGGGACCCCTATGCCGTCACGCTGATCCTGGATTCCGAGGGGGAGCAGCCGGTGCGGTGGGTCTTCTCCCGGGAACTGCTGGCCGACGGACTGACGGGCAGCGCCGGCGAGGGGGATGTCACCGTGTGGCCGGACGACGGCGGGGCCGAGGGGCGGTTCCTGTGGCTGGAGGTCGGCCGTGACCCGCACACGGCCCTCTTCGAGCTGCCCGCCGAGCCGGTCACCGAGTGGCTCGCCGACACCTACGGCCTCGTGCCCGAGGGTCAGGAGACGGCACGCGTGGAGTGGGACGCACTGACTCACCTGATCGAATGATGCGTCGGCTCCTGGTCCTCATACCGATGCGTATTTCAGCAAGGAATGCCACACTGAGTTGATACTGACGTCCAGCGCCAAGGAGGGTGTGCCGCATGCCCGGAACCAAGGCGACCACCACGGACTTGGTGACGCACTACAGTGCTCAGCTGGCGAGCGACCTGGAGCGGAACGCGCGGGAGCAGGACAAGGTCCGGGCCGAGCTGGAACAGCTCGAAGCGCGGCTCCTCGCGTTGCGCCACGACCACGCCGTCCTCGCCACGATGCGGCAGGCCCTGGAGAGCGGCATCCCCGTGCAGCAGCAGCCCGCGTTCCCCGGGGCGGGCGCGCCCGGGCGGGGCGCCGGCCGGCGGAAGCAGCGGACGCCGACGCTGGTCAGCCTGATCCGGGACCAGCTGGCCGAGCGGTCCGATCCCTGTCCGGCGGGGGAGATCGCGCAGACGCTGAGGGAGGCCCACCCCGACCGGGACATCAAGACCACCGTGGTGCGCACCACCCTGGAGGGGCTCGTCGCGAAGGGCGGCGCGCGGCGCATCAAAGAGGGCCATGCGGTGCGTTACGTCGGCACCTGAGCCGGACCCCGCGCCGGGCGGGCGGGGCCCGGCCGGCGGCTACTGGAAGTCGCAGCCGGGGTTGGGGGCGTCCTCCGCCAGCGGCGCGCCGTGCGGCAGGACGTAGAGCACGTCCAGGACGACCGGGACGTCGCCGAGGTTACGGCCGATGTGCACGTGGCGGGCGCCCGCGGGCTCCTCGATGAAGCTGCCGGCCTTGTACACGCCGTCCGAGGCGCACGAGGAGTCGAAGTGGCTCAGCGTGCCCTGTTCGACGGCGCCGAAGACCGTGCCGTCGTGGTAGTGCCAGCCCGTGCTCTGCCCCGGCGGCAGGGTGATCTTCCGCAGAACGTAGTCCTTCGACCCGATCGTGGTCTTGGAAATGATGGTTCCGGTCACGCCCGGACCGGCCGGGGTGGCCGAGGCCGGCACCGCCGTGGCAGCCAGCGAGAAACCGAGGACCGCCACGGCGGCCAGCCCGGCGCGAACCAAGTTCTTGGTCATGAGTCAACTTTCGACAGAGTGTCGGTGAGACAGTCAGTCATATTAGTCCACGGCTAACACATTATTGATGTTACTGGAGTGATGACAGTGCACGGGACTCACCGGCCGGGAAGCGTCCCCCCGCCGTCCACGCCGAGCACCTGGCCGGTGATGAAGCCGGCGTCCTCGCTCAGCAGGAAGGCGATGGCCGCGGCGACCTCCTCCGGGCGGCCGAAGCGGCCCATGGGCACGGAGCGCAGCACCCTGGCCTCCTCCGCGCCGCCCACCGGGTGCTTCTCGCGGAAGAGTCCGGTCTCCACCGGGCCCGGGGCGACCGCGTTGACCGTCACCCCGTGCTCCGCCAGCTCCAGCGCCCACGTGCCGGTCAGCCCCACCAGCGCGCTCTTGGCCGCCGCGTAGCTGCTGCGCGTACGCGAACCGTGCTGCGCCCGGCTCGTCACATTGACGATCCGGCCCCAGCCACGCTCCCGCATCCCGCCGACGCACGCCTGGGTGACCTGCACGGCGGCGCGTACGTTCAGTTCGTACACCTCGTGCAGCGCGTCGAGCGAGATCTCGCCGAGCGGCTCCGGCACGACGATGCCGACGTTGTTGACGACCGCGTCCACGCGCTCCTCGCGGGTGACGGTCTCCAACAGCTCGCGCGTGGCCCCGGCGTTGGCGAGGTCGCACGCGTGCAGCACCCCCGGGAAGTCACCGTCCGGGACACCCCGGGCGATCCCCAGCACCCGGTGCCCCCGGTCGGCGAGCCGGTGCGCGGTGGCGAGGCCGATCCCCTTCGACGCTCCTGTGATCAGCACGGTACGTCCGGACAACAGCGGTCTCCTTGTCCCTGAGCATCCCTGACTGGACCCTGTCGCCGATCTTGCCACCCACCGCGTCCGGTACCGCGCCGCCGAGCGCCTCCGCGGAGGCCACGAGGTACGGAAATGCCGGAGACCGGGCACGGAAGGACATCCGGAGCGGGGGATTACGTCGTAATAGTCGATGCCGTCGATGCCGTCGATGCCGTTCGGCGGCCCGAGTCGGCCTCGCCCCGGGCGGCGGCCATCCCACACGCGGCCTCACGTTCCGGTGCGGTCTTCAGGGGGAGGAGTGCAGGAGGCGGCCCAGGGCCGTGCGGGAGGTGACGCCCAGTCTGGGGAAGATGCGGTGCAGGTGGCTGCTGACCGTCCGGTGGGACAGGTGGAGCCGCTCACCGATCTCCCGGTTGGTGAGTCCCTCGGCCACCATCAGGGCGATCTGCAGTTCCTGCGGGCTCAACAGCTCCTGAACGTCGGGCACCCCCTCGGCGCTCGCCTCCCCCGAGGCCCGCAGTTCCCGGCGGGCGCGCTCGGCGAACGTGACCGCGCCCAGCGCGTCGAAGGCGTCCCGGGCGGCCCGCAGCGGGGTGCGCGCGAGGGCGTCACGGCGCCTGCGGCGCAGCCACTCGCCGTAGGCCAGTTGCGTGCGGGCCCGGGCGAAGGGCCACCGCGTCAGGTCGGCGGCCAGCGCCTGTGCGAAGAGGCGTTCGGCGTCGGCGTCGTCGGCGAGGACCGCGCGGGCGAACCGCACTGCGATGTGCAGCGCCGGCGACGGATGCACGGCCGCGACCTCCTCCGCACGGCCCACGACCTCGCGGACCTCCTCGGCACGATGCGCGCGCAGCGCCACGTCCACCAGGTCCATCAGCCCGTAGTGCAGCGCGGACGGATGGAACGCGGGCGACGCCGGATCGTACGGCTGCCGCAGCCGGTCCAGGGCACCGTCCAGGCAGTCCTGGGCGGCGTCGACCTGCGCGAGCGCCAGCTGCGCGGTGGCCAGGACCGGGCGGGCGCGGTGCGCGCCGCCGAGCCCGATCGCCTCCGTGGCCAGCTCCTCCGCCTCCGGAAACCGCCCGCCCAGCGCGGCGATCAGCGCCTGGGTGGCGCGGGCCGTCGCCCAGAGCACCGGCTGGGAGGTCTCCCTGGCCAGCCGGAGCGCCGCGTCGGCCGACGGGACGGCCACCGTCGGATCGCACAGCAGCGCGGCGCTCCACGCCCGCACCGTCAGCGCCTTGGCCAGCGGACCGAGCCGGCCCTGGGCCCGCAGTCCGTTCAGGGCGGCGGCGGAGAAACCCGCGGCCAGCTCGAAGGCGCCGACCAGGACCGCGGCCGAACCCAGCGTCTGGTCGGTCACCGCGTCCCCGCTGGGATGCGCGGCCCAGTGGCGGAGCCGGGCGAGGACATGCGCGCCGTGCTCCACCGGCGCGGCGCAGGCCAGCACGGCCAGTGCCAGCGGCTCGCCGGCCGGTTCCAGGCGTGCGGCGAGGGCGGCCACGCGCCCGGCGGCCGTGTGGTCGCCGTCCACCCACACGCAGTGCAGCGCCGCCGTCCACAGGATGCACAGGGCGAGAGCGCCGTCCCCGTCGGCGGCCACGTCCTCGGCCAGCTCGGTCAGCGTGACGACGTCGGTGCCCTCGGGCACGCCGTCGTGGAAACGGGCCGCCGTCCACGCGGCCCGGGCCCGCTGCCGCGCGGACAACCGGCCGGCACCCGCCCGGTCCAGCAGCCGGGCCACCTCGTCGCGCCGCCCCGACTCGACCGCGAGGTCGGCCGCGCGCAGCAACAGCTCGGCACGGCGCTCCGGGCAGCCGCTGAGCTGCGCGGCGTCCTCCAGCGCGGCGACCGCGGCCAGGACACCGCCGCGTTCCGTGCGCTCGGCCGCCGCCTTCAGTACGGCGTCCACGTCGTCGTCCTGGGCCGGTTCCGGAGCCGGGGGCCGGGGCCCCTCGGACAGCGTCCGGTCCACCGCGGCACGCACCGACCGGTGTTCGTCCGCGCCCGCCGCGGACAGCACCGTCGCGCGGACGACCGAGTGCCGGAACCGCACCTCGCCCCCGTGCACCGTGATCAGCCGGCCGCGGACGGCCGGCGCGAGATCGTCGGGGTGGACGGTCTCACCGGCGATCAGCTGTGCGGCCTCCACCAGCTCCGTGACCGTGCCGCCCCGGTGGACCGCGGCGATCAGCAGGAGCAGCCGGGTGTGCGGCGGCAGACCGGCCAGCCGGGACCGGAAGGCGCTCTCCACCCGTGTCACGGGCGGAAGCGCCGCGGCCGTCGCCGCCGCCTCGCCGTACGCCTCGCGGGCCACCCGGGTCAGCTTGGTCAGCACGAGCGGATGCCCGGCGCCCTCCACGAGGATCCGCTCGCGCAGCGCGGCGGAGAGGCCGGGCGCCTGGGCGTCGACGAGGGCCGCCGCGTCGGGCGCGGGCAGCGGCTCCAGCGGCAGGGTCGGCAGCCCGGCGGCGTCCGCCGGGCTCCGGAAGCCCTCGCGGACCGTGGCCAGCAGCACGATGGGTTCGGACGCGAGCCGGCGGGCCACGAAGGGCACGACGGCGGCGCTGGCCGCGTCCAGCCAGTGCAGGTTCTCGACCACCAGCAGCACGGGGCGGCTCGCCGCCGCCTCGGCCAGCAGGTTCAGCGTGGCGAGCGCCACCGGGAACGGATCGGGGAAGGGGTCCCGGACCGGATCGGCGTCCGCGGCCTCGCGCGAGTCGACGCACCGCCGCAGCACCTCCCGCTGGCCGGGAGGCAGCCGGTCCTCGAAGACGCGCACCGGCCGCAGCAGTTCGGCGAGCACGGCGAACGGCCGCCGGGCGCTTTGCTCCGTGGCGACCGCGGTCAGGACCCGCAGCTCACCGCCGTCAAGAGAGCCGAGGACGTGCTCCAGCAGGGCGCTCTTCCCGATCCCCGGTTCCCCGGTCACCAGCAGGGCACCGCCCGAGCCGTCCCGCCCGCGGTCGATGACGTCCCGCAGGGTGGCGACCTGGCCGTCACGCCCGATGAATGGCACCGCACTCGCTCCCGTACCTGTGACCTGCCCGGCCGAGTCTAGTCCGGGCCGTTACGGGGGCCTGGAACGTCCTTCCGGTGGCCGGGGGCTTCCCGGGGGGCCGCCACCGGCCCCCAAGCCCGGCCGCTCCCCAGCCCCGGGCCGCCACCGGTCCCGAAGCCGGGGCCGCTTCCCCGCCCCGGACCCGTCACCGGTCTCCCATCACCCGGTTCACCCTGTCGGTGGGAAGACCGACGTCAGTTCCGCGCGTGAGGTGATGCCCAGTTTCGGGAACACCCGGTGCAAGTGGGTGCTCACCGTGCGGTGGGAGAGGTACAGGCGCTGGCCGATCTCCCGGTTCGTCAGGCCCTCGGCGGCCATCTGGGCGATCTGCAGCTCCTGTGGGGTCAGCCGGTCGCGGGCGTCGGGCTCGCGGCGGCGGCTGGTCTCGCCGGAGGCGAGCAGTTCCCGGCGGGCGCGGTCGCCCCAGGGGACCGTGCCCAGCGCGTCGAACGCGTCGCGGGCGGCCCGCAGAAGCGCACGCGCGTCCGTCACCCGCCGCTGGCGGCGCAGCCACTGGCCGTACGCCAGCTGGACGCGGGCCCGGTCGAAGGGCCAGTCGCATCCGTCCAGCGCCCCCGCGAACAGCTTCTCCGCCTCGGCGTCGTCGGCGAGGACCGCGCGGGCGTAGCGCAGGCCGCTGTGGAGCGCGGGGGAGGGCGTGCGCCGGGCGGCGGCCTCCATCTCCGCGATCACCGACCGGGCCCTGCGGGTGTCCCCGCTGTGTACGGCGGCGTCCACCAGCTCGATGAGGGCGTAGCAGCGCAGCGCCGGCTGGTGGGCGGGGTCCGCCGGGTCGTGCACGCGCAGCAGGTGCGCGTGGGCCTCGTCGTACCGGCCCGCCCCGATCGCGGCGACCCCCCGGGCGATCTGGGCGGTCGCCAGCACCGGCCGGGCGGCGACGGGCAGCCCGATCCGCTCGGCCCGCGCCGCCAGTTCCATGGCGCTGTCGTACCGGCCCTGGAGCGCGGCGGTACGGGCCTCGGTGGCGACGTTGATGCCGTACAGGTACGTCTGCCCGGTCTCCCGGGCGAGCCGGCTGGCCTCTTCGGCGACGGGGATGGTGGAGTCCAGCCGCGCCAGCTGGGCGCCGCTCCAGGCCTGGGCGCCCAGCGCCCGGGCGAGCAGGCCCAGCCGGCCGTGCGCCCGCAGTCCCGGCACGGAGACCTCGGACAGTTCCTCCGCCAGTTCGAAGTCGCCGACCAGGACGGCCGCGCTGCCGACCAGCCGGTCGGCCTGGGCGTCGCCCGCCGTCCGCCCGGCCGCCCGCCGCAGCTGGGTGAGGACGCGACGGCCGCAGGTCACCGGCTGGGCGTAGGCGAGGATCGCCAGGATGCGGGGGTCGTCGTCGGGGAAGGGCAGGGCGTCGGCGAGGGCGACGATGTCGCGGCGGGCCGCGTCGCCGGGTTCGGACCAGAAGCAGCGCAGTGCCGCGCTCCACAGGATCCGTACGGCGAGGTCGTGGTCGCCCTCGGCCATCACGGTCCGCACCAGCCGGGTCAGCAGGGCCGTGCCCTCGGAGGCGTCGCGCATGCCGTCCTCCAGGCCGCCCTTGATCCACTGGATGCGGGCCCGCTGCTGCGGGGTGGTGGCCCACGGGGTCGCCGCGTCCAGCAGCCGGGTCAGCAGGTGCTGCTGGCCGGTGTCCACGGCCTGGTCGGCGGCCTTGAGCAGCCGTTCGATCCGCTGGTTCGGCTCGCTGCTGAGGCGGGCGGCCTGTTCCAGGGCGAACACGGAGTCGGCGGCGCCGCCGCGGCGGTAGGCGCGGTCGGCGGCGGCCTCCAGCCGGTCGGCCAGCCGTGCGTCGGGCTGGACGGTGGCCGCCGCCTCGTGCCAGGTCCGGCGGTCGGAACCGGCGGGCAGGCAGCGGGCGAGGGCCGCGTGGGCCTCCCGGCGCCGGGCCGCCGGGGCGGCCTGCCGGATCGCCGAGCGCATCAGGGGGTGCCGGAAGCGCACGGCGTCGTCGGACACCTCGATCAGCCGGGCCGAGATCGCCGGGGCGAGGTCCGCGGCCGTCGCCGGTGCCGCGAGGTCCAGGGAGGCGACGCGCAGGATCTCGGTGAGGGACGGGCTGTCGTCGCAGGCGGCCGTCAGCAGGATGTGCCGGGTGGCGTCCGGCAGGGTGCGCAGCCGCGCGGTGAACGCGTCCTGGAGGCGCCGGGACATGGGGGTCCACGGGGCGTCGGGGGAGATGGTCTCCCGGCCGGGGGTGTCGGCCGACAGCTCGGTCAGCGCGAGCGGATTGCCGGCCGCCTCCCTCAGCAACTGCTGCCGGGCCACGCGGGCCAGGCCCGGCGCCCGCTGGTCCAGCAGCAGCGCGGACGCCTCGGCGGAGAGCGGCCCCACCGCGAGGTCCGGTATGTCGGCGCGGGTCAGCCGCGTGGGATAGCCGTCCCGCATGGCGGCCAGCAGCAGGATCGGCTCCGACTCCAGGCGCCGGGAGAGGAAGGAGATGACCTCCGCGCTGGCGCCGTCGATCCAGTGCACGTCGTCCACGACGAGCAGCAGCGGGGTGCCGGCGGCGGCACGGGCCAGCAGGTTCAGCGAGGCGAGCGCCACCAGGTACAGGTCGGGGACCGGTGCGTCGGTGACGCCGAGCGCCGCCCGCAGGGCGTCGCGCTCGTTCTCCGGCAGGTCGTCGATCAGGGACCGGAACGGGAAGACCAGCTGATGCAGTCCCGAGAAGGGCAGCAGCGTCTCCGACTCCACGCCGACCGTGGTGAGGACACGGTTCCGGCTCCGCGCCGCGTGCCGCGCGGCCTCTTCGAGCAGCGCGGTCTTCCCGATTCCCGGCTCGCCGTGGACCAGAACGGCGCCCCCTTGCCGGGGCAGGACGCCGATCCGGTCATGCAGAAACCCGGTCTCGCTCTCGCGGCCGAGCAGTACATCGGCGTGCGACCGCATCATCGTCCAGCTCCCTTCACGACCGACAGCACGACTCTGCGTGCCCGCCGCGCCGGACGCATCTGTCAAGTGACACTGAGAACGCGCGGTGACGGTACGGCCACCCGCCGATGTTCCCGGCCGGCGTCTGCCCGGGCGGTGTCAGGCCCGGCGTACCGGTGCCTGGAGTTCCGTCACCCAGTCGTCGCGGTTCTCGGGGCACTCCAGGTTGACTTCGCGGGGGTAGCCGGTCGGCCGGTAGCCGCCCGCGTCGATCCAGTGGGTCAGGGTCTGGGCGGTGGGCAGCACGGTGTCCGGGGAGCCGCGGTGCACGATGGTCGCGGCCTGGTCGAGGGCCGGCAGGTCGAGGACGCGGAAGGCGCCGCCGTCCTGGAGGGGAGCGGCGACCTGGACGGCGGCGTGGACGGTGATCGGGGTCTGCCCGGGCGGTGTCAGGCCCGGCGTACCGGTGCCTGGAGTTCCGTCACCCAGTCGTCGCGGTTCTCGGGGCACTCCAGGTTGACTTCGCGGGGGTAGCCGGTCGGCCGGTAGCCGCCCGCGTCGATCCAGTGGGTCAGGGTCTGGGCGGTGGGCAGCACGGTGTCCGGGGAGCCGCGGTGCACGATGGTCGCGGCCTGGTCGAGGGCCGGCAGGTCGAGGACGCGGAAGGCGCCGCCGTCCTGGAGGGGAGCGGCGACCTGGACGGCGGCGTGGACGGTGATCCTGCCGCCGCCCTCGGGGGCGTCCTCGTAGAAGGCGACACCGGGGCCGGCGGGCGTGATGCCCGCCGCGTCCAGGCGTCGGAACAGCTCCTCGTAGAGCGGTTCGATGACCGGGCCGATGTCCTCGGGGTCGAAACTGGCGGCGGTCGCGGTCAGCTCGGCCACCCGGACGCCGGGGACGCTCTTGATGACGACGTCGTTCGTGGGCATGTGCCCCTCGCTCTCGATCGCTCGGAGCCTCGCCTCGACCTGGACGAGCCGTGCTCCCGCGGCGGCCATGGCGGTCTCCAGTTCGGCCCGCCGCAGCCGTAGCATGCCGCGCAGTTCCTCGGCACTGACCTTCTCGTCCACGATGTCCCGGACCTGTCGGAGGGAGAATCCGAGGTCCTTGAGCGCGATGATCCGGTTCAGGCGGGCGAGCTGGGCGGCGGTGTAGTGGCGGTAGCCGCTGGCGGGGTCGACGTGGGCCGGGCGCAGCAGGCCGGTCGCGTCGTAGTGACGCAGCATCCGGACCGAGACGCGGCCGTGCCGGGCGAAGTCTCCGATGGTGAACATGATGTCTCCGAGCTGACCGCCTGACACGGTGTGAGGGTCAAGAAGCTACTCGGCGGCCGGGGAGCAGCGAGCACGCGGGGTGGGTTCGCAGAGACGGAACGGACCTGCCGCCCCGTCAGGTCGACCCGGGGTGAGGGGCGTTGGCCCGGCATCGGTCGCGCCGTCGGCGGCAGCGGGGGCATGCTGGAGTCAGCGCGAGTGACGCAGGCCGACTGCGACGTCACTTCCTGACGACCGCGTGCGAAAGGTGGTTCCTCATGGCCGGTTCCGCTCCGTACGGTGACGTTCCCTCCCACCGCCCGCGCGGCGGGCCCGGGTACCAGGCGACGCCGCCCGGCCCGCGGTCCGTCGCGGCCGGCCGGCTGTGGGCCACCGGTGCCGCGACGGCGGTGGTCGCGGCGCTGGTCGCGGTCGTGGCCACGATGTTCGTCCGCGGTGTCCTCGACGTTCCGCTGTTCGCGCCGCGCGGGGCGGGCGTGTGGGGCGACGTGACGACGGGGTACCTGGCGGCCTGGGCGGCGGCCGGCGCCGTCGTGGGCACCGGGCTGCTGCATCTGCTGCTGCTGACCGTCGCCCGGCCGCGCGCCTTCTTCGTCTGGATCGCCGGTCTGGTGACCGTGGCGCTGGCCCTGCTGCCGTTCACCACGGACCTCGCGCTGGATGCCCGCCTCGCCACCGCGGCCGTGTTCCTGGCCATCGGCGGGACGATCACCGGGCTGCTGTCGGCGACCGCCTACAGCGTGGCGCCGGACCGGGGCGACGACACCTGGTGACGTACGGCGCCGGAGCGATCCGGTCCCCTCAAGTCAACATGTCGAGCCCGCGGCGATGACATTGACATAACGTGTGCCATTGGCTCCGCTCCTTTACCGAACTTTCCCAGCCATATGCGGCTACATTGCGGAGCATGACGGTACGACGGTGGTACGGGAGCCGGCGGCTGGGGCTGACGCGCCTCACGATCGCGGCGAGCGCTCTGCTGGCCCTGCTGATAGGTGTCGCGTTCGTCGTCCTGCTGTGGGCGATCGACGACGCGAACGACTCCACGTCGGCGCGCCGCGCCTCCCGCACGGCTCTCGTCGAGGCGGGGAACATGGAGCAGCTGCTCCTGGACCTGGAGACCGGGCAGCGCGGCTACGTGATCACGAAACGGGAGGACTTCCTCCAGCCGTGGCAGGCGGCGCGCAAGGCGCTGCCCGCCGAGATCCGGCGGTTCACCGACTCCACCACCGCCCCCGCCCAGCGACGCACCGCCGAGCGGATCACGCGGGGCGTCCAGTCCTTCCTGGACGACTACTCGGTCCCGCTGGTGGAGTCGGTCCGGCGTGGTGATCCCGCCGCGTCCGGCCTGGCGGTGACGGCCGAGGGGAAGCGGCGCGTCGACGCCCTGCGGGCCCAGTTCGACGCGTACACGGCGGGCGAGCGCGCCCAGCTCGCCGCGCGCGAGGACGCCGCGGGCGCCAACGCGCACCGGGCGGTGATCGCGGCCGGCGTGGGCGTCGCGGCGTCGACCGCGCTGGTGGCCGCGTTCACGGTGCTCCAGCACCGCGCCGTCGTACGGCCCGTGCGCGGGGCGGCGGCAGCGGCCGGGCGGCTGGCGGGCGGCGACCTCAGCGTCCGTGTCCCGCCCAGCAAGGTGGCGGAGATCGACGCGCTCGGCGCGTCCTTCAACACCATGGCGACCTCGTTGCAGGACAGCCGCAGACGGACGATGGAGAGCGTCGAGGCGGTGCACCGGCGTACGGCCCGCGACCTGCACGACGGGGCACAGCAACGCCTCGTGAGCCTGATGATCGGGCTCCGGCTCGCGCGGGAGATGATCCCCGACACGGACACGTCGGTGACCGAGCTGATGGACCAGTCGATCGACAACGCGCAGACGGCGATCGACGAGCTGCGGGAACTGGCCAGGGGCATCTACCCGCTGGTGCTGACGGTGAAGGGCCTGGTGGCGGCCGTGGAGGACCTGGCGTCCCGGTGCCCGGTCCCCGCCGACGTGCGGAGCAACTACCCCCGGCGGCTCTCCACCACCGTGGAGTCGAACGCGTACTTCGTGGTGGCCGAGGCCGTGACGAACGCGGTCAAGCACGCCGAGGCGTCCCGGATCGACATCTCCCTCGACCTCACGGACGTCCTGCGGATCCACGTCGTGGACGACGGTGTCGGCGGCGTCGGCGACGCCACCGCCGGCAGCGGCCTGACCGGTCTGGCGGATCGTGTGTCCGCCTTCGACGGCACCCTCACCATCGACTCACCCCCCGGCGCCGGCACCTCCATCCTGGTGCAGATCCCGATCCCGTCCTGAACACAAACTTCTTCACGACTCAACTAACGTGTGCCGGGCGGCGTGTCCAACCGTCGCCCATGCCACAGGAGTTGAGTTGCGCATACCTCTGCTCGTATCCCGAAGCGCTGTGCCGCGCCGGCGCAGACGCCTGACCGCCTGCGCGGCGGCCCTGACCACCGCCCTGTTGACGGCCCTCGCCGCCCCGGCCCCCGCCCGGGCGGAAGCCGGCGACCGGCCCGTGGAACACGCCACGCAGACCGCACGGGACCACATACGACCGCTCTGCGGCCCGCCCAAGCCGCACGAGTTCACCTGCTTCGGGCTGCTCCGCACCGACCTGGCGGACCGTCAGGAACGACGCGGGGCCGATGACGCCCCCCAGGGCTACGGGCCGGCCGATCTGCGCAGTGCCTACGGCCTCCCCGCGGACGGCGGCGCCGGCGCCACCATCGCCGTGGTCGACGCCTTCGACAATCCGGACGCCGAGGCCGATCTCGCCGTCTACCGCGCCCAGTACGGGCTGCCGCCCTGCACCACCGCCAACGGCTGCTTCACCAAGACCGACCAGCGCGGCGGCACCCACTACCCGCACCCCGACCCCGGCTGGGCGACCGAGATCTCCCTCGACCTGGACATGGTCTCCGCGGTGGCGCCCAAGGCCCGGATCCTGCTGGTCGAGGCGGACACCGCCACGATCGAGGACCTGGGGGCGGCCGTGGACCAGGCGGTCGCGCTCGGCGCGAAGTACGTCTCCAACTCCTACGGCTCCAACTACACCTTCTTCCCCGAGGACCCGGCGGAGTCGGCGGCCGACGTCCACTACGACCACCCGGGCGTCGCCGTCGTCGCCTCCTCCGGCGACTCCCGGTACGGCGTGGCGTACCCGGCCGCCTCCCCGCACGTCACCGCGGTCGGCGGTACCACGCTCACCAAGGACCCGGCCGCCGCGCGCGGCTGGTCGGAGTCGGTGTGGGACCACGACGGCAGCGGAACGGGCTCCGGCTGCTCCCGGTACGAGCCCAAGCCGGCGTTCCAGCGGGACACCGGCTGCCCGGGACGTACCGTCGCCGACGTCTCGGCGGTGGCCGACCCGGACACGGGCGTCGCCGTGTACGACAGCTACGGCGACACCGGCGGCTGGGGCGTGGCCGGCGGCACCAGCGCCTCGGCGCCGATCATCGCCGGCGTGTACGCGAACGCGGGCACCCCGGCGGCGGGCTCCCGGCCCGCCGTGTACCCGTACGCCACCGGCGGCCGGGGACTGCACGACGTGACCACGGGGGCCAACGGGACCTGCGCACCGGCCTACCTGTGCACCGCGGGCCCGGGCTACGACGGCCCCACCGGCCTCGGCACCCCCGACGGCCTGACGGCCTTCACCATGGGCCCGCACGGCACACTGACCGGCACGGTCACGGACGCGGGCTCGGGCGCGGGCGTCGCGGCGGCCGAGGTGACGGCCGGCCCGTACAGCACGACCACCGACGCCCACGGCCGCTACACCCTGCCGCTGCCCGCCGGTGACCACGACGTCCGGATGACGGCCTACGGATACGCGCCGGGCACCCTGCCGGGCGTCCACCTCACCGACGGCGGCACCGCGAGCGGGAACCTGAGCCTGCGCAAGCTGGCCACCCGCCGGGTGTCCGGCACCGTCACCGACGGCTCGGGGCACGGCTGGCCGCTGCACGCGAAGATCACGGTGGCCGGGGTGCCGGGCGCCCCGGTGTGGTCCGACCCGGTCACCGGCGCGTACCGCCTCGACCTCCCCGAGGACCACACCTACACCCTGCGCGTGGTCAGCGACGACAGCGCCTACCAGTCCCTGGAACGCGAGGTGACGGTCGGCACCACGGACCTCACCGTGGCCCTGGCCCTGCCCGTGGACACCTGGGCGGAGGACGATCCGGCGTACACCGTGAAGGCGGACACCGTCGGCAGTGAGCCGTTCGACGACACCTCCGGGCCGCCCGCCGGCTGGAGCGTGACCGGCACCGAGGGCTGGACGTTCGACGACCCCGGCGGCCGGGGCAACACCACCGGCGGTGCCGGCGGCTTCGCCATCGCCGACGCCGACCACGCCGGGAGCCCCCTGGACACCTCCCTGACCAGCCCCGCCTACGACTTCGGACGTGCGGGAGACCCCGCGCTGAGCTTCGACACCGACTACGAGGGCTCCGCCGAGCAGCAGGGCGAAGTGCAGGTCAGCGCCGACGCCGGCCGGACCTGGACCACGGTGTGGCACCAGGACCAGCTGTGGACGAGCGGCCGGGTGGAGATCCCCCTGACCGCCTACGCCGGCGAGCGCGCGGTGCGGGTGCGGTTCCACTTCACCGGGCCCGGCCTGTTCTGGGCGGTGGACGACGTCACGGTCACCGAGCGGGTGGCCACGCCCGTCCCCGGCGGGGTCCTCACCGGCACGGTCACCGACGCGAACACCGGGAAGGGGCTGATCGGAGCCGTCGTACACACCGGCCCGGCGGGCGGGCCGGCCGCGTCGACGGTCGCCACGACCGGTGACCCGCGCCTCGGAGACGGCGCGTACCGGCTGTTCGTCCCCGGCTCCGGCCGGACCACCACCGCGACGGCGGCCAAACCGTCGTACGTCACCGCCACCCGCACCGTCCAGGCGCCCGCCGACCGGGTCACCGAGGCCTCGTTCGTCCTCAAGGCGGGCCGGCTGACGGTCCGTCCCACCCGGATCGACGCCACCTCCCGGCGGGCCACCGTGGTACGGAAGGTGACGGTACGGAACACCGGCACCGCGCCGATCCGGCTCCGCGTCGGCGAACGCACCGGCACCGCGCCGGGCTCCCCGGCCCCCGGCACCGCCTGGCGCGCGCTGCCCGGCCTGCCCGTCCCCGTCATGGACAACGCGGTCGACACCTACGGCGGCAGGCTCTACTCCGCCCTCGGCTCCGACGGCCAGAACCCCCTCGCCGACCTCTACGTGTACGACCCCGCCACCCGCGCCTGGAAGCGTGGCCCGTCCGCGCCCGAGGCCCGGCAGGCCACCGCGCACGGATTCATCGGCAGCCGCCTGTACACCGTGGGCGGCTGGGGCCCCCAGGAGACCGTCAGCCGGACCACCCAGGTCTTCGACGCGGCCACCGGCCGCTGGTCGAAGGGCCCGGACGTCCCCGAGGGGCACTACGGCGCGGCGAGCGCCGTGCTCGACGGGCGGCTCTACGTGGTCGGCGGCTGCACGAACACCGACTGCTCGGACACCGTGTACGTCTACGACCCGGGCGCGCGCTCCTGGTCCCGGGCCGCCGCCTACCCGCAGACCATCAGCTGGGCCAACTGCGGTGCCGTCGACGGCAGGCTGTACTGCGCGGGCGGCGTCCACGACTACGTCGAGACCGGCGCCGCCCACGTCTACGACCCGGCCTCCGACAGCTGGCAGCCCATCGCCGCCATGCCGGTCGGCCTGGCGACCGGCGCCTACACCGCCGCCAACGGACAGCTCCTCGTCTCCGGCGGTTTCAAGCGGGTCGGCCCCAACCGGGTGCTCACCGCGGAGGGGTACGCCTACGACCCCGGAACGGACACCTGGACACGGCTGCCGGACGCCCCGACCGCCGTCTACCGGGGCGGCGGCGCACCCGGCCTGTACCGGGTGGGCGGCAGCGGCGAGCCCCGGTTCCCCGTCCCCGTGTCCTCCGCCGACGTCCTGCCGGGATACGACCGTACCGAGACGGACGTCCCCTGGCTGACCGAGAGCCCGCACCGCCTCACGCTCCGGCCCGGGCGGACCGCGACGTTCACGGTGACCCTCGACCCGCGCCGGCTGACCCGGCCCGGCGACTGGACGGCGTCCCTGACCCTGACCACCGACGGCCCGTACTGGGTACCGGACATCCCGGTCCGGCTGCGCGTACCGTCCCGAACGGCCTCGTAGCAGGCCGCACGGCGGGCATGCGCACGGCCCCCGTCCCGGTGCGTCCGGGACGGGGGCCGTTGCGTCGTGCTCCGTGGGGCCGCGTGGACCCGCCGGTGGTGCTACGAGGTGGGGTCGCCCACGCGGGAGCCCGTGCTGTTCCAGTCCTCCGGGTCCGAGCCGCCCGTCGTCGTCCCGCCGCCATCGGCCACCACGTGCACCGCCGTGCCGTCCGCCGAGACGGGGGCCGGCCCGCCGGTCGCCCCGGCGACACCGGCCGCCAGCACCAGCAGCCCGATGCCCGCCGCCGTCAGACGCAGCCGCCGGTCCCCGGTGCGCATGCCGTTGGACTCGCCCATGAGTGGTTCCTTCCTGAGTTCCGCGGGGTGTTGGTGCGTCGATGCTGGCAAGCCCCGATCAACGGCCGATCACCACCGGAGCACTCGGCCGTGCGCCCGTGCCACCGAATCGGACCGCGCCGCCGTGCCCGCCCGGTCGACTCCCGTGCCGGAGGCCGCATGACGTGCCGCCGACGCCATGCTCACGAACAACGAGGCGATCAAGCTCCGCGATCCCCTGTCCCGCGCGCTGATGCTCGCGGACCCCGGCCGGCGTGGAGGCCGCGAAGCCGGTCACAGCGCTCAGGAAGGCACCAGGAACAGGGCGGAATCCCTCGGGAACGCCCCTCGCGAAGGGCGCCGGCGACCCCGGTGATCGGCCGCTCATCCCGAGTCCATCGCGGCCTGCGACGGTCGACGCGTCAGCTCAGCACCGAACGGGACGCGCCCGACGTCGTACCGAGCCGGAGGCAACACCGTGACCGTGAAGGACATCCTGGACGCGATCCAGTCGAAGGACGCCACGTCCGCCGACTTCGCCGCCCTGCCGCTGCCCGAGTCGTACCGCGCGATCACCGTCCACAGGGACGAGATGGAGATGTTCGCGGGGATGCACACCCGCGACAAGGATCCGCGCAAGTCCCTGCACCTGGAGGAGGTGCCGCTGCCCGAGCTGGGCCCGGGCGAGGCCCTGGTGGCCGTCATGGCCTCCTCGGTGAACTACAACTCGGTGTGGACCTCGATCTTCGAGCCCCTGCCGACCTTCGGGTTCCTTGAGCGTTACGGCAGGCTGAGCGAGCTGGCCAAGCGTCACGACCTGCCGTACCACATCATCGGCTCCGACCTCGCGGGCGTCGTCCTGCGCACCGGCCCCGGCGTGAACGCCTGGAAGCCGGGCGACGAGGTCGTCGCGCACTG